>JBKKDH010000249.1:0-8824 GCA_046708445.1 Arthrobacter sp. | reverse complement strand
AAACCCGCCTTCTCGCTGTCCAGTACCGCCCAGAGCGGCGCCGCCAACTATCCAGGATTGGATGACTGGCGCGACCTCCCGATCTCCCAGCAGCCCAGCTGGCAGGACAAGGACGTCTTCGACGCTTCGGTTAAGGAACTGTCCGTGCTCCCGCCGCTGGTTTTCGCCGGCGAGGTGGACATCCTTCGCGAGAGGCTGGCAGCCGCAGCCCAGGGCAAGGCATTCCTGCTTCAGGGCGGGGACTGCGCTGAAACCTTCGAAGCTGCTACCGCGGACAAGATCAGCGCGCGTCAGGACCATCCTGCAGATGGCGGTGGTCCTCACTTACGGCGCGGCCATGCCCGTGATCAAGATGGGCAGGATGGCCGGCCAGTTCGCCAAGCCCCGCTCTTCGAACGATGAAACCCGCGACGGCGTGACGCTCCCCGCCTACCGCGGCGACATCGTCAACGGCTACGATTTCACGCCGGAATCCCGCGGCCACGACGCCTCCCGGATGCTGAGGGCCTACCACACCTCGGCGTCCACCCTGAACCTCATCAGGGCCTTTACGCAGGGCGGCTTCGCGGACCTGCGCTCAGTGCATCAGTGGAACAAGGGCTTTACCGAAAACCCGGCCCATGCCCGCTACGAGTCCTTGGCCCGTGATATCGACCGTGCCATCAAGTTCATGGCCTCCTGCGGCGCCGACTTCGAAGCGCTCAAGCGCGTGGAGTTCTTCGCCAGCCACGAAGCCTTGCTCCTCGACTACGAGCGCGCGCTGACGCGCATCGACTCCCGCACCGGCTTCCCGTACGATACTTCGGCCCATTTCCTGTGGATAGGGGAGCGCACCCGCGAGCTGGACCATGCGCACATCGACTTCCTGTCACGCGTGCGGAATCCGATTGGCGTGAAGCTTGGCCCGTCCACCACGGGCGATGACGCCTTGCGGCTCATCGACAAGCTGGACCCGGAGCGGGAGCCGGGACGGCTCACCTTCATCACCCGCATGGGTGCGAAGAACATCCGGGAGAAGCTCCCCGCTGTCGTCGAGAAAGTGACGGCCTCCGGCGCCCAGGTCCTCTGGGTTACCGATCCGATGCATGGAAACACCGTCACGTCGCCCAACGGCTACAAGACGCGCAACTTCGACGACGTCATTGACGAAGTCCGCGGATTCTTTGAAGTCCACCACGCCCTGGGCACGGTTCCGGGCGGACTGCATGTTGAGATGACCGGTGACGACGTCGCCGAATGCCTCGGCGGGGCCGATCCCATTGACCAGGAGGCGTTCCTGGACCGCTATGAGTCGGTCTGCGATCCGCGCCTGAACCACATGCAGTCGCTCGAAATGGCGTTCCTGGTCGCTGGGGCACTCGCCAAGCACTAAGCGCCGCGTACTCATGATCTGATAGTGGTGTGGCCGGCAAGTCCGGCTACACCACCGTCAGGGTAATGAGCGATCCCTCCGGAACGTCTTTGTTGACGGGGTCCTGGTCCCGGACGGTCCCGAAGAAGCCACCGAGGACATTGTTGACCCGGACCTCAAAACCGAGCTTCTCAAGTTCCCGGCGGGCCTCGGCAGCCTGTTTGCCGACGAAACTGGGAACCTTCACCAGTTTGGGTCCGTCGGAAATGGTGAGCGTGACGGTGCCGCCCCGCGTCAGGGTTCCGCTCGACGGCGACTGCGCGGCAACCGAACCCTTGGGCACGTTGCGGTCGTTGACCTCGTCCTTGGCTACTTCCGCCTTGAGGCCTGCCGCTTCGATGGCGTCAACAGCATCGTCCTCGTCCAGGCCGACGACGGAGGGCACCGGAATGGGTTCCGGTCCCTTGGAAACGGTCAGGGCAACGGGCGTTCCGTGCCGTGCGGGGGTTCCGGAGGCCGGGTCCTGGGCCAGGACTACCCCGGCGGCGGTGCTCTCGTCGAATTTCTCGCTGATGGTGCCCAGGGCCATCTCTGCCTTGTTGAGCTCGGATTTGGCTTGGTCCAGTGTCAGGCCGGTCAGTTTGGGCAGTTCAAACAGCTGGGGACCCTTGGAGACAAACAACGCCACGGGCTGGAATTTGCGGGTTTCCGTTCCAGCTACAGGCTCCGTTCCCACCACAAGACCGGAGGGAACGTCGTCGTCGAAGACGTCGCGGGTGCTGGACTGGAACCCCGCCTCATTCAGCAGTTGTTGGGCCTGCGCCACCGTCTTGTTCGCGACGGCCGGGATGGTCCCCGGCGATCCCGGACCCATGCCGAAGAACCAGCCAGCCCCGGTGGCCAGCAGCGCGGCGATGATCAGGATGACCACCCACAACGCACCGCGGCGCCTGGGGTTGCCTTCGCGCAGGGACCGGAGCGGGGTTGCGGCTGCCCGGGACCTGGCCTTCTCGGCTTCCTTCTCTGCCTTGCGCCGGGCGCGCTTGGTCAGCGGAGCGGGCGACGTATCCGGGTAGGGGCCATACGCGGCGGGAGGCTGCGGGGACGGGGTGGCGGGAAAGACCGAGGTGGCGTATTCCCCGGGAGCGGCAGCTGGAAACCGTGGCTGTCTTTCCGGCGGGGCCAGCGGCGACATCACCGTTGTGGGGTTGTTGGGACGGGCGATGACCTCAGTGGGGTTCTGCACACCCGCCTCCAGCGCGGCCGGCGGCTGCAGGTCCAGTTCGCGGTCCGTGAGGTTGGTGCGGATATGGCGGAGTTCCTGAAGCAGGGCCATGCCGTCCACGGGCCGGTTCTCTGGGTCGTTGGCCGTACACCACTGCACGAGTTCATCGACTTCCGAGGCAAGGCCCGGCACCAAGGCCGACGGCGGACCCACTGTTCCGTTCACATGCTGGTACGCCACCTGGATGGGCACGTCGCCGTCGAAAGGCTGCTGGCCGGTGAGCATTTCGTACAGCATGATCCCGACCGAGTAGATGTCGCTCCGGGCATCGGCCTGCTTGCCCAGCACCAGCTCAGGGGAGAGGTAGGCCACGGTGCCAATCAGTGCACCCGTACTGGTGGAAGTGGTGACGGCACGGGCGAGGCCGAAGTCGCCCACTTTGATCCGGCCGTCGTCGGCGATCAGGACGTTCTCGGGTTTGATGTCGCGGTGGATCATGCCGGCGGCGTGTGCCGCTCCAAGCCCCTCGACGACGGGATCGATGAGTGCGAGGGCAAGCCTGGGTGGCAACGCGCCCTTGGATGTGATGACGTCCCGCAGCGTGTGGCCTTTGATGTACTCCATCACGAGGTAGGCCGTTTGCCCGTCATTGCCTTGGTCGAGGACACCGACCACGTGGGAGTGGGAGAGCCTGGCCGCTGCCTTTGCTTCGCGGCCCAGCCTGCCCAGGAAGGTATCGTCGCTGGCAAGGTGCGGGTGCAGTACTTTGAGTGCGACGTCGCGCTCCAGCCTCAGGTCGGTGGCGAGGTAAACGGTGGACATGCCGCCGCGCGCGAGCTTGGACTGGACGGCGTAGCGGTTATCCACCAGCGTTCCAACAAGTCGGTCAGACACGTATTCCTGCACCCTACGATCCTAATCCCGCAATGAAACGGGCCCGAATCAACATGCGATCCGGACCCGTATCGTTACCCCGTTCGCCTTGGTCCTCCGGGACCAGGTTGGGCGTGGTGGCTTAGCCGAAGTTCTTTTCGTGCGCCTTGATCGCTTCGACGTAGGACTTGGTGTCGTCGTACATGCCGTACTTACTCACGGAATACTGGCCCTGGTAGTAGCCGGCGATCGCAGTGTCGCGATCCTTGCTCGTGGCAATCAGCTGCCGGATGATGGCCACTCCGGCAGTCGCGTTATCGTACGGGTCCAGCAGGTTGAGTTTGCGCCCCACCAGGTCCGAGGCCCACTGGCCGGAGGAAGGAATGACCTGCATGGTGCCGATCGCGTTCGCGGGCGAAACGGCCCGCTGGTCGAAGCCGGATTCCTGGTGGGCAAAAGCCAGGGCCAGTGCCGGTTCCACACCCATTCTCCGTGCAGTGTCCGCCACGATGGCCCGCATCTGGTCCCGGGAGGGGACGGGGGACGCATTGAGCAGAGCCTTGTTCTCGTTGGCCGAGCTGACGACAGCCGCGGGGTAGGTGAACCCAAGGAAGGAGCTGGGCACCAGGGGAGTGACGTTCGCGGCCGGAGTGCTGGAGGCCGGTTGTACCGCAGCGCCGGGGATGACCAGCTTGTTGCCGGGGTAAATCACGCTGGACATGCTCAGTTGGTTGGCGGACAGGACGTCGGAGAGCTTGACGCCGTGTTTGGAAGCTATGGCACTAAGCGTGTCGCCGGCCTTGACCGTATAGGAACCGGTGGGCGCAGCAGGTGCCGGAGCCGCAGGGGCTGGCGCTGCCGGGGCGGAGGCCGGCTGCAGTGCCGGCGCAGGAGCTGCAGCAGGGGCGGCTTCGCCGGCGTTCACTTTGATCTTCTGGCCGGGGTAAATGATGGAACGCATGTTCAAGCCATTCCAGGCGAAGATGTCCGACAGGCCCACTCCGTGGCGCGAGGCAATGGCGCTGAGGGTGTCACCGGCCTTGACGGTGTACGTCGCCCCGGACGTGGCCGGGGCAGCCGGTGCCGGAGCGGCCGGGGCTGGAGCAGGAGCACTGCCGGAGCCTGAGAGTCTGATCTTCTGCCCGGGGTAAATGATGGTGTTCGGCTGGAGGTTGTTCAGCTTGAGGACTTCGTAGGTGTCCAGGCCGTGCTTGCCGGCGATGCTGCTGATGGTGTCGCCCCGTGCGACCGTGTATTCGGCGGGAACAGAAGGCTGCGCCGGCCGGAAGGCGGACGGGATGCTGGTCGAAACCGAGGCCGCCGGGATCACGGCCGCGGTGGCAGCGGCTGCCTGTGCCTTCATGGCCGCTGCGAGGGTGGCAGGAATGGCGCGGGCAGGGGCAACAGCTGCAGCAGGCTGGGCGAGGGCCAGTGACGACAGAACAACCGCAGGGAGCGCCGCCGTGGTAGCGGCAATCATCGGCAGGCTCGGCCTGGGTGGCTGCTGTGGCGAGCGGGACGTCGTCATGGAAGGAATCCTCTTCTCAACTGCGTGTGCGGTGGGCGTTGCCTGTGTTAATTCTGCTTCTAGTGTTACTTAAGTTATTGCTGTTACCAATGTGATCTATGTGAATCTCTCATGGATTGTCATTTAGCACAAGAATTCTTCAAAAGCTGACAAGCTAATTTTTTGGAGTGTCGCCGCATATTGCCTCGGGCGGGAAAGCGGCGACTAGGCGTCAGGGTGCACGTCATGGCAACCTTGATCCGTGAGTAACGTAGAAAGCCTTGTTGGCGAGTGGCTGCCCTTGCCTGATGTCGCCCAGTTGTTGGACGTTTCAATTACGAAAGTCCACAGTCTCCTTGATGAGCGTGCACTGGCTGCGCTCCGGGTGGGAGAACGGCGGATCCGGTCCGTCCCTGCGGAATTTATCCAGGACGGCCACGTGGTGGACAGTCTTAAGGGCACCATCGTGGTGCTGTCAGATGCCGGTTATTCCGACGAGGACCTGATTGTCTGGCTTTTTACCGCCGACGAATCATTGCGCGGGCGGCCCATTGATGCCCTGCGCGAAGGCCGGAAAACGGAAATCCGGCGCCGCGCCCAAACTCTGGCCTGGTAACCGGAATTTTCAGGATGCGCGGCTGACGGTCGCCTCGGCCAACCTGCGGAGGGCCGTTTTTGGCAATTCGTCGAGCTCCAGCAGGTCCAGGGCGTCAAACGCCGCTTCCCCGAATTCGCCGATCAGGACCTCTGTTGCCTGGAGGGCTCCGGATTCCTCGATGATGCGGCGGATCTCGGCGATGTCTTCGTCGCCGAGATCGGGGCTTCCGAGTTTGGCGTCGATGAATGCGGATTCCCCAGCCGTGGCCTGGTCCAGTGCCAGCGCGACCAGAACGGTCCGCTTTCCTTCTCTTAGGTCGTCTCCTGCGGGCTTTCCCGTGGTGACGGGGTCCCCAAAGACGCCCAGGACGTCGTCGCGCAGCTGGAATGCTTCACCCAGCGGCAAGGCAAAGGCCGAATAGCCGCGGAGAAGCTCGTTTGATGCTCCCGCAAGCGCGCCGCCGAGTGCCAGCGGATGTTCCGTGGAGTATTTGGCGGACTTGAAACGGATGATGGACTGTGCCCTGGAGACAGCGCCGGCCCTGTCCCTGACCGGCCCGGCGACCTCTTCCAGGATGTCGAGGTACTGTCCGGCCATGACTTCGGCCCGCATGAGGTTGAAGATGAGCCGCGCGCGGCTGCCTGCAGCGGCTTTTTCGCCGATATCCGTGAAGGCCTCCTCGCTAAAGGACAGGCACAGGTCGCCGGTCAGGATCGCAGCGGCGTGGCCGAAGCGTTCGCTGTCCAAGGCCCACCCCTGGGCTGTGTGCAGCTGGCTGAAACGGCGGTGGACGCTGGGCCCGCCGCGCCGGGTATCGGACCGGTCGATGATGTCGTCATGGATGAGCGCCGCGGCCTGGAAGAGCTCCAACGCCGAGCCGGCTGCCACGATCTGCCTGGCCCCGGGATCTCCGCCGGCGCCGCGCCACCCCCAGTAACACATCAGGGCACGGAGCCGCTTGCCACCGGTCACCAGGTTGGAGATGGAACCCATGATGGGATCGATGTCAGGGGAAATGGCCGACATCACCGCCTGGCGCCCGGTCAGGAAGTCCGTCAGCTCGCCCGCGACGGCCGCCACGTATCCGGTCTGTTCAAGCCGCAGCTGCTCCGCGACCATCACTTGGCTGACTCAGCTGCCACATTGGCGCCGATGGTGAACGTGGAAACACCCGCGGTTTCCACCACCGCAAGGTTGACGGTCTCGTTATCGCCCCGGACGAAGTCCTTGGATGCCACCGCGCCCACGGATTCTCCGGGCACGGCTTTGAAGCCTTGGGCTTCAAGGGCCTTGGTATAGAACTCGACGACGGCTCCGGGCTGACCCGTGATGCTTCCCACCAAGGCGACTGTTGCCGGCGTCGCCGACTTGTCGAAGCTGCTGGAAACGACCGTGGCTCCCGGCATGAGCGGAAGAAGCTGCTGCGGGAAGCCGGCGACCAGCGCGCCGACGGTGGCCGAGGTGCCCGGTGACGCTGATGGGCTGGCAGTGGCCGTGGGCTGGCCGGTGGCCTGCGAGGAGGTGGCGGAGGACGGCGTGGTTACTCCTGGTGCCGCGGGGCTGCAGGCGGCGAGTGCCAGCGCTGCGACGGCCACGAGGGCGGCCGATCCTGTTGGCTTAAGATTTCCAATGACCGTCACAGGGACTTTCCTCCTGGTGTTGATGCCGGATTCAGCCTCCAGTTTAGTCAGTACCAGCGGATAGGATTGTTTTGTGGGGCCGGACCGGATGAATCAGCACACCGAAGCGGGTCTTCGGGAGTTCCGGCGCACGCCCATCATGCATGTGGACATGGATGCTTTCTTTGTCTCGGTGGAGTTGCGTACACGCCCTGAGCTTCGCGGCAAACCAGTCATCGTGGGCTACCCGGCAGACCGTTCAGTGGTGTTGTCCGCCTCTTACGAGGCCCGCAAATTTGGCGTGAAGTCCGCCATGCCCATGGTGGTCGCAGCACGGATGTGTCCCAGGGCAGTCATCATCGAACCACGGCACAAGCTGTACTACGAGGTCTCCGCGCAGCTTATGGGAATTTTTGAATCCGTTACCGATCTGGTGGAGCCTCTGAGCGTGGACGAGGCCTTCCTGGATGTTGGCGGCGCCATCCGGCGGCTTGGTCCGCCCCGGGATATCGGCGAACTGATCAGGCGCCGCGTTGCCGCAGAGCTGGGCATCACCGCCTCGGTGGGGATCGCCGCGAGCAAGTTTGTGGCCAAGATCGCATCCACACGGTGCAAGCCCGACGGACTGCTCCTGATTGGGCCGGAAGAAACCGTCCCGTACCTGCACAGCCTGCCGGTGGGTGCCCTGTGGGGAGTGGGCGCCAAGACTGCGGAAGTCCTGGCACGGATGGGGATCAGGACGGTCGCCGACCTCGCCGCCACCCCCCTGCACACACTGAAGCGGACCTTGGGTGCCACGGGCGAGCACGTATACCGGCTGTCCTGGGGAATCGACCCGCGACCTGTAACACCGGTGCGGCTGGAGAAGAGCATCGGGGCCGAGGAAACATTTGCGGTTGATACCGCCGACAATACAGTCCTCCACCGTGAGTTGCTGCGCCTTTCGCACCGTACGGCGGAGCGGCTGCGCAGTTCCGGGATGGTGGCCAGGACGGTGGCGTTGAAGCTGCGCTACGCGGACTTCTCCACCATTACCAGGAGCCGGACCGTTCACACTCCGGTGGACAGCACGCAGCTGATCTACGCCGTCGTACTCCAGCTCCTGGAGTCACTGGGCGAACGAAGCATGACTGTCCGGCTGGTGGGAGTCCGTGCAGAACAGCTGGAAGAGGCGGCCCAGACCTCCCTGCAGCTCAGCCTGGACCGCAGGGACGACAACTGGCGGGCAGCCGAACTGGCGTTGGACAAAGTGAGCCGCAAATTCGGCAATAAATCGGTGCTCCCGGCACGCCTGCTGGATTCCGGAAAAGATTCCGGCTAGGCCCTGCCGCGGGCGCCGTCTTCCCCGGCCGGAGGCCCTTGCGGAAAGTCATTGCTGTCTTTCAGAACGGCCCGCGACAAACTATCCTTATATATACATAGTTTTCGGACGACTGGACATATCGCTCCCGCCCGCCATCGTCGGCGGAGCGGGAACTTGAGCGGTATGCCGATCGTTATCGGAGCAGAAGTACTGACTGGGCGCAGCCCGGACGTTGGCCTACTTAAGGAGGTCGTGATGCCGCTCTCGGAGCACGAACAGAAGCTGCTTGAACAGTTGGAAAAGCAGCTGCACGAGGACGATCCAAAATTCGCGAATTCCATGGGCTCG
>JBKKDH010000248.1:0-5760 GCA_046708445.1 Arthrobacter sp. | reverse complement strand
GATCCATGGCCCGCGCAGGCCTTGAAGGCGACGACGGCTGCATCCTGCAGGCGCGCCGGATCGCGGCCAGCCTGATCGGCGCCCTGTGAGGGCCGCAGGTTTCCAGGGAAGCACCTGGGGTGCGCTGTTTGTCCTCGCCGCGTCTGTCCTGTGGGGCACCACGGGAACCGCAGCCACCTTCGAGCCGGACGTGAGCCCGCTTGCGATCGGGGCGGTGGCCATGGGCTTCGGCGGCCTGCTGCAGGCTGCGATTGCCGCCCGTCCCATGCTGGCATTCCACAGTTTCCTGCGCCGCCAGTGGCGCACGGCGGGACTGGGCGCGCTGGCCGTTGCCATGTACCCGCTTGCCTTCTATTCGTCCATGCACCTGGCCGGCGTCGCCGTGGGGACCGTCGTGTCCATCGGTTCCGCACCCCTGGCCTCCGCCGTCATCGAACGCGTGGTGGACAAAAGGCGGTTTACCCGCCGGTGGGCCGTCGGCGCGGTCCTCGGCGTCTCGGGTGCCGTGCTGCTGTGCGTCACGGAATCAGGGCACGCGGATCAGGCACCGGGCGCGGAATGGTCGACCCCGGCAGGCATCGCACTGGGACTGCTGGCCGGACTGACGTACGCCCTGTATTCCTGGGCCGCGCACCGCCTGATCAGCACCGGTGTGCCATCACGGGCGGTGATGGGCGCCGTCTTCGGGGTCGGCGGCCTGCTGCTCATGCCCGTGCTGGCGGCGACCGGCGCGCCATTCCTGGCGTCCTGGCAGAACTTTTCGGTGGGCGCGTACATGGCGGTGGTCCCCATGTTCGCCGGCTACGTCCTGTTCGGCTGGGGCCTGGCACGCGTCCGGGCGAGCACGGCCACCACTGTGTCCCTCGCGGAGACGGTGGTGGCGGCCGTCCTCGCAGTGATCGTGGTGGGCGAACGCCTGCCTGCACCCGCCTGGACCGGAGCCGCGCTGATCGCAGGCAGCCTGTTCATCCTGACCCTGCCTGCCCCGCGGCGGCGGACAGCTGCAAAAGCTCCTGACGCGCCAGCGCGTCAGTCGCCCGACGACACGTCCGCGGCGACAGCCGGGAGCGCCTCCGGAGCCCCGGCCGGCTCCTCCGGCGGCTCGGGTTTGTAGACCCAGGCCACCAGCACCACCGAGATGATCATCAGCAGGAACCACGCCACCAGCTTGTCGAACGGCACCATGTGCCAGCCGTTCAGCTGGCTCGGGTAGAGCCAGGCGCCGGACCAGGTGGCGATGTTCTCGGCAACCCAGATGAAGAGTGCCACGAGCAGGAAGGCGATGACCAGCGGCATCCGGAAGTTCCGGCGGAAAACCCGGAAGTGCATCACGCACCGTCCAAAGATGATCACGACGGCGGCGAGCAGCACCCAGCGGGCGTCCCAGATGTAGTGATGGGTAAAGAAATTCACGTAGATGCCCGCCGCCACGATCGCGGTGATCCATCGGCGCGGATACCGGGCGAAACGCAGGTCAAAGAGCCGGTACACGCGCACCATGTACGAACCCACGGCCGCGTACATAAAGCCGCTGAACAGCGGAACCGCACCAATGCGCAGGAAGCCTTCGGCCTCGTAGGACCAGGAGCCGACGTCGGTCTTGAACAGCTCCATCACCGTTCCCACCAGATGGAAGAGCACAACCACCCGGAGCTCGCGGAGTGTTTCCAGCCGCGCCGCCACCATCAGGATCTGGATCACGACGGCGGCGAGGGTCAGGAAGTCGTTCCTGGCCAAATGTGGCATCCTCCGGGTACCAGAGCCGGGCTGCCATCAGCACGGCGAGCAGTGCTGCGCCGAAGATGCAGGCCCAGGCCTGCTTGAGGCCGAACACCACAAATTCGGTGACCCTGGACCGGAATCCGCCTGCCGCAGCGTTGTCCAGGAAACGGTGGGCCCGCTCGTCAATGCGTTGCTCGACGGACGTGAAACTGCGCATGGGGTTCCGATTCCTAACGCTTTGCGGTCATGACCGGCTTCGAATGTATGGAGACTCAAAGCTACCTGCCGCCGTCGTCCCTTTGCTTCAAGTGCCTCTTCCACCCTTGAGCCGAAGAAACCCTTTGACCTCATGTCAGTACAAACTATTGACCTTTCGGTTAGAGCGCTCTAATCTAGGTTGAACATGACCTGGGACACACCGTCCCCATCCGACGCCGGAGCAGCGATGCCCCGCCGAACCGAGGAAGTCAACAATGTCGTTGCATGTAACCCCTAAGCCCGCATCGGGCGGCAAACACCGCGGATATCTCACCCGCCTCACCGTCATTTCCACTCTTGGCGGGCTTCTTTTCGGCTACGACACCGGGGTGATCTCCGGGGCCCTGCTGTACATGCAGGACTCGCTGAGCATGAACGCGGTCGAGGAAGCCACCGTAGTCAGTGCCCTGCTGTTCCCGGGCGCCGCTTTCGGGGCGCTCAGCGGCGGACGGCTTGCTGACACGCTGGGCCGCCGGGGCACGCTCCTGGTCTGCGCGCTGCTGTTCCTGGTCGGTGCCCTGGGGTGCGCGATTGCACCCACCGTGGGCTTCATGGTGGTGGCCCGCGTGATTTTGGGCCTCGGCGTCGGCGCCGCCGCCGTCACCTGCCCGCTCTACCTGGCCGAGATGGCCCCCGCGCATCTGCGCGGCCGCATGGTCACCATCAACGAACTGATGATCGTCACGGGCCAGATGCTCGCCTTCGCCATCAACGCGCTGCTGGACGCCGTTATCCACGATTCCGAGGTCTGGCGGATCATGCTTGGGGTGGCGGCCACCCCCGCGATCGCCCTGCTGATCGGCATGCTGCTCCTGCCTGAGTCACCCCGCTGGTACGCCATCCGTGACAGGTTCGCGGACAGCCGCCGCATCCTCGACCTCAGCCGCAGCCCCCAGGAAGCCGACGACGAGTACAAGGAAATCGTGGAGTCTGCCAAGACGGCCCGGTCCGAGCGGTCCCACGCGTGGCGTGACCTGAAAAACAACCCCTGGATGCGCAAGCTGCTGTGGATCGGCATCGGGCTCGCGGTGGTCCAGCAGGCCACGGGCATCAACACCGTCAACTACTACGCTCCGTCCATCCTTGAGCGCAGCGGCCTGGGCGTCAGCGCCTCCCTCGTGGCCACGGTCGCCGTCGGCATCACCTCCGTGGTGATGACCGTCCTGGGTATCTGGCTCCTCGGGTTCGTCGGACGCCGCCGGATGCTGGTGATCGGCTTCTCCGGTGTCGTCGCCTCCCAGGCCCTGCTCGCCGTCGTCTTCCTTCTTCCGCAGTCGGACCTGGTCAGCTACACCATCCTCGCGGCCATGATGATCTTCGTCGCCTTTGTGCAGTGCTTCATCGGAACCTGCGTGTGGCTGCTGCTCTCAGAGATCTTCCCGATGGCCATCCGTGGCTTCGCCATGGGGATCGCGGTCTTCGCCCTGTGGACCGTCAACGCGGCCATCTCCTTCGTCTTCCCCATCCTTGTGGTCGCTCTGGGCTCCACCGGAACATTCACCCTGTTCGTCCTCGTCAACATCGTCTCTCTGGTCTTCGTGGCCAAGTTTGTGCCGGAAACGAAGGGGCATTCGCTGGAAGGCCTGGAAGAGCACTTCCGCACGGGCTCCATCCCGGTCATCGTGCCAACGGCCGGTACCGGCGAGAAGGCAGCGGCGGTGTAGGCAGCATGCCGAAAGGCCCACGCTGACTTCTCGCGACAGCCCACGAAGGGGCGGCGGCCTGCCCGGGCAGCCACCCCTTCCGCGATACGATGGCACCGCCGTAGGGGCCATTTCTCGGGGGTACAGTGAAGCAGCAGGGAGCAGCCAAGCGCCCCACCATTGAGGACGTCGCGCGCGAAGCCGGCGTCTCCCGGGCCCTGGTCTCCTTGGTACTCCGGGATTCGCCAAAGGTTAGTGAACCCAAACGACAGGCAGTGGCCAAGGCCATGGCAGCGCTCGACTACCTGCCCAGCAACGCGGCCCGTTCCCTGGCCAGCGGACGGACGCGCATCATCGGAGTCCTGCTCGATGATCTGGCCAATCCCTGGTTCGTGGACCTGCTGGACGGCCTCCTGTCCGTCTTCGCCGACCATGGCCTCCGGATGGTGCTGGGGGACCCCAAGTTCCTCGCACGGCCAGGCGAAAGCCCGGTATCCCCTTTCATGGAAATGCGCGTTGACGGCCTGGTCATCGCCGGAGACATCCGGCTGGACGATGAGCTGGTGCGCGCTGCCGCGAGGACCCCTGCTGTGGTTGTCGGCGCCCGCGCCTTCGACCTTCCGGCCGCGGACGTCGTGGCCAACGACGACTCCGCCGGGGCCCGCCTGGCGGTGGAGCACCTGATCAGCCTCGGGCACCGCGACATCGCCTACCTCGCGGCCCCCACGGGTTCGGCAGTCCTGCGGACCGCGGCCTACCTGGAAACGATGGCGGACCACGGCCTGCAGGAACACGTCCGCGTAGAGCAAACGGATATGACAGAGCTCTCCGGATTCCGCGCCATGACCCGGCTCATGGACAGCGGCCGGACCCCGACGGCGGTGGTCGCCACCAACGACATCCTCGCCGTGGGTGCGCTGTCCGCTGCCGATGACCGGTCCCTGGGCGTTCCTGCGGAACTGTCACTCGTCGGCTACGACAACACCCACATTGCCGGCATCCGGCACCTGTCGCTGAGCAGCGTGGACCCGGTCAGCCGCGAGGTGGGCATCCGTGCCGCACACATGCTGGTTGAACGCATGGCAGATCCGTCACTGCCGCCACGAAAAGAACTGCTGGCGCCCCGCCTCGTTGTCCGCGGCAGCACCGCTCCGCCCCGGCGCGACTGACTCCAGCTGCCGGACTATTCCGTCCACCAGCGACGCCGGATCGCCCAGGATGTCCACCGTTATGTGGGCTTCGTCAGCTCCCAGCGGTTCCAGCGTGGCCAGCTGGGAGGCGAGCAGACTGCTGGGCATGTACTCGTGTGCCCTGCCGCTCAGCCTGCCGGAAATGGTCGCGGCCCCGCCGGAAAGATGGATAAACACCACGTCCGGCGCGAAGCTGCGCAGCACGTCGCGGTACCTGCGCTTGAGCGCCGAACAGGCGATGATCCGCGAGCGGGCCCCGTCGGACGGCGTTGCCAAGGCAGCACCGATCTCGGCGAGCCACGGTGCCCGGTCGTCGTCGTCCAGCGGGGTGCCGCTGGCCATCTTTGCCTTGTTGGCGGGCGGGTGGAAGTCATCTCCGTCGAAGAACGGGATGCCTAAGCGCTCCCCCAACAGGGAACCGATCGTTGACTTCCCGCAGCCTGAGACGCCCATGACCACCAGGGGCGGCAGCTGCGCGGTCATGACGTCCGCCCTTCGCCGAAGCTGAGGAGTACTTTCCCGGATTCTGCGGAGTTGCGGGCGACGTCGAAGGCTTCGAGGGCCTGGTCCACCGGGTAGTCGTGCGTGATGACCGGGCCGATGTGGAGGGTGCCGTCGGTGAGGGCTGCGATGACGTCGTCGATCTCGTTGTTGAAGCGGAAGGAGCCCTTGAGGTCCAGTTCCCGGGTGATGGCCAGGGAGATCAGGACCGGCTGCGGGCCGGTGGGCAGCAGCCCGACCATGACCACGGTGCCGCCGCGGGCGGCGCCCTGGATCGCGGAGGCGAGGCCGTGGTGGTTGCCGGAGGATTCAATCACGACGTCGGCCTGCACGGCGGCGATCGCCTCGGCGTCGGTGGCCATCAGGACCTCGTCTGCTCCGACGGCCTGTGCGATTTCCAGCGGTTTGGGGTGCATGTCAACGGCGGTGATCCGGGCCGCGCCGGC
>JBKKDH010000247.1:0-3782 GCA_046708445.1 Arthrobacter sp. | reverse complement strand
CCTCCAGGCTGTTGGCGGCCAGCCAGTCTGAACGTTCGACGGTGGCGCCCAGGTGGGGGCCAATTGGCTGTTCGATGGGGTACGTGATTTCCTCGAACCGGCTGACGGCCGTCAGGGCGCCGGCAGCAGGGCGCCGCAGGTAGATCATGCCGAAACCAATGCCCTCCACGTTCCGGGACGCGAAGTCCGCGAGGTAGGCGGCGTAGGCCTCCTGGTAGTGCTGCCGGTCACGGGATTCGGAGGCGTCCTGCAGCCAGGTTTCGGCGTACTGCTCCGGGCCCACCAGCTCGCGCTGAATGAACCAGGCGTCCACGTCCGGACTGGCCCAGCTTTGCGGCCGGTCGGACCAGGACGTTCCCGCCGTGACTTCCCAGTTGCCCAAAAGCTGGGCTGTTCCGGCCGCGGCGAGGACCGACGGCAGCGCCCTGACCAGCGAGGCCACGATGTCGTCGCCCGGCAGCCCGCCGTCCCGATAGGTGAACTGTCCGGAGGCGTCTTCGCCGAGGGTCCGGGGCGTGATGACGAACGGCGGGTTGGACACCACCAGCTCGAACTCTTCCCCGGCCACGGGATCCAGCAGCGATCCCAGCCGCAGGCTGACCCGGTCCTCGAGCCGGTCCGGGTCCAGGTGCAGTGCTTCAGCGTTCAGGAGCAGGTTGAAGCGGGTGAAGGCCAGCGCCCGCTCCGAGATGTCTGTGGCCGTGACGTGCTCGGCATGGTGCAGGAGGTGGAAGGACTGGATGCCGCAGCCCGTTCCCAGGTCCAGGGCCTTGGCGACGTGCCGGCGGATGGTGGTCTGCACCAGCGTGGTGGAGGCCTGCCCGATCCCCAGCACGTGGTCATGCCGCAGCACGCCGGCCTGCTGGTGCGCGGCGAGGTCGCTGGCCACCCAGAGCTCGGCGCCGCCGCTGCCGTCCTCATTCGAGTCCCAGCCGTACGGCCGCAGATCGGCCTTGGCCTGCACCAGGTCCTCCGCCGACTGGCCGGAGCCGGGCACGGGCCCAACCAGCCCCAGCTCCACCAGGCCGTCGGTGCGGACCCCCGGCAGGGCGGCGTCGAGCGTTTCCCGCGCCTGCGGTTCCGCCAGCAGCCAGAGGCGTACGACGGCGGCAAGCGCCGCGGCTGTTGATCCGCCACCGGCGGGGCTACTTTGGGTGGCACTTTCGGTGGCCAGCAGCGCCGGGATGAGCTGGTCCCGGTTCAGTGCGCGGTAAGCGGACTCGCCCAGGAGCCCGGCCACGCCGTCGAGCGTGTACCCCACCCTGCGGAGGTCCGCGGCGAGGGCGGTCAGCAGCACGGGGAGGTCGCTGCGCGGGGCGTCGGGGGTGTTGCCGGCCAAAAAGAGTGTGGAGTCAGTCACCGGTCAAGTCTATTGGCGCACACCCCGACCCCTGGCGGCTACAGGTTCTCCTCCGCGTAGGCCTTCAGGGCATCACGGACGAAGCCCGCCCCGTCCGTCCCGCCGTAATTCTTGGCGAACCGGGGGTCTGACACGTACATCTCGCCGAGGCCGGCGACGTAGGCCTTGACGTCGTCCTTGCCCGCATCGCCCTTGCCGCGGGCGTCCGCCGCCGGGGTGCCGGGGATGCCGGTCAGCCATTCGACGTGCCGCTTCGCGATCGCCTGGGCTTCTGCGCTGTCGGGGGCGATGCCGGCCTGTGCGGCGGCAATCCAGTCCTCCCCCAGTTTCTGCGAGCGCTGCTTCCACGCGGCCTTCTCGTCGGCGCTCATGCCGCGCCACCAGGAGTTTCCCTTCGCGTAGGCCTCCTTGCCCCAGCGTTCCTCCACCTCGTCCTTGTACTGCGTGTGGTCGAAACCGTTGAACATGTCTTCTGCCATGATTTCGCCACCTCCTTTCACTGCTTCAATAGTTTGCGTGACCGACGCGATCTGCCGCGCCAGCCTGTCCTGTTCCTGCTTCAGCCATTCGAGGTGCCCGGTGAGTGCCTTGGCTGCATCCGCTTCGTCGTCGAGCACCTGGCTGATGACCGGAAGACCCAGCCCCAGTCCGCGCAGGAGCAGGATGCGCTGGAGCTGCACCAGCGCGTCCCGGTTGTAGTAGCGGTAGCCGTTGTGCCCGGTGCGGCTGGGTTTGAGCAGGCCGATGTCGTCATAGTGCCGCAACGTCCTGCTGGTGGTGCCGGCGATCCGGGCGATGTCCTGGATGGACCAGTCCATGGCGTCCTCCTTCCGTGGGCTCTCCGGGGCTGATACTTCGACGATAGATGTTGACGTAGCGTCAAGGTCAAGAGGCTTCTGGAGGTGCGGCGTATCATGGACCCATGCACACGCAGCAGCGATTTATCAGCCCTCGGCCGTTCACCGGCCGCACGGGCTTCCCATCGCGCGCCTGACGCTGCCGGGGTCCGTCCGGCGCAGCGGCTGAGGGTGAACTCCCCCTCCCGTACCTGCTGCTCAAGGACCCCGACGTGAAGAACTACCTCTCCCTCACCCAGCTCAACTCTGCCCTTTCCCTGCGTGACCTGTCCGACCCCGCTGCCGGCCCGCACGCCATTCAGCTGCTCCTGGCCCACGTCGTCGCGGCACTGGTGCGCCTCTGGGGCGTGCCGTCCCGGACGCACCGGCTCAACCCGCTGGTGGCGACCGCTGACAACTACGACCGGCTCGGATACTCGCCCGACGACGTCACCCGGGATTCGCGCTACTCCCGCCACATCAGCCCTACCGTAATGCTCCGCAGCCACACCTCCGCGGGCATTCCGGCCCTGCTGGATTCGCTCCGCGGCGAGCTGGGGCACTACGACGAACTGCACGTGATCCCAGGCCTCGCCTACCGCCGCGATGCGATCGACCGCACGCACGTGGGTGCCCC
Source organism: Arthrobacter sp. (assembly GCA_046708445.1). Taxonomy (GTDB): domain Bacteria; phylum Actinomycetota; class Actinomycetes; order Actinomycetales; family Micrococcaceae; genus Arthrobacter. Next base: position 949 of record JBKKDH010000247.1, on the reverse strand, counting down.
GCACCAGGCGGACCTGTGGCGGCTCAAAGCGCGCGGACTGCTGGGGCCTGCTGACCTGGACGCGATGATGGCCACCGTGGTGGAGGCGGTACTTCCCGCGTCCGAGCACCCGGACCTGCAGTGGCGGGCCACGCCGGCGCGGCACAGTTACACCGCGGCGGGCCGGCAGTTGGACGTGCTCGTGACCCAGCCCGATGGCCGCCGGGAGTGGCTGGAGCTCGCGGAGTGCGGGCTGGTGGCCGCTCCGGTGCTCCGCGGTTCCGGCCTGGACCCGCGGCGCTGGGCGGGCCTGGCCATGGGCATGGGCCTGGACCGGGCGCTGATGCTGAGGAAGGGGATCACTGACATCCGGCTGCTGCGGTCCGGGCAGCCGGATGTCCAGTCGCAGATGCTGGACCTGGCCCCGTACCGTCCGGTCTCTGCCATGCCGGAGGTACGTCGTGACCTCTCCCTGGTGCTGGCCTCAGGTGCCGATGCCGACGTCGAACTCCTGGGCGACCTCGCCCGCACCGCCCTTGGGGCGGACGCCGACGACCTGGCGGCCCTGGAGGTCATGGCTGTGACCACGACGGCGGAGCTGCCGCCGGCCGCCGTCGAACGCCTCCGGATGGGTGCCGGGCAGGTCAACGTACTGCTGCGGCTGGTGCTGCAGCCGCTGGACCGGACAATGACCGACCGGGAGGCGAACGTGCTGCGGGACAGGGTCTACCTGGCGCTGCACCGCGGCGAGGTGCTGGAGCTGATCGCCGGGTAAGGACGGCCCCGGCCGCCGGGTAAGTTGGAGGTATGGCTGTCACTCGTCCGTCCCTTCCACGTGCCCTTTCCGCGGCGGCCGTCGCCGCCGTCCTGCTGGGCGCAAACCGCTGCGCCCCCCCGCATTAGGTGGAGAACGCGGAAGTGCCGGACTTGAAAGACACCCCCCTGCCGTCGGCCCGCGGCAAACTGGCCG
>JBKKDH010000246.1:0-4009 GCA_046708445.1 Arthrobacter sp. | reverse complement strand
GCCATTTCATCGGCTGGGCCAACACATACCTTGATCTCCCCCGCCCGGACTCCATTACGTTAGTGGGTACGATTTTCCAATCCATCGGTCTCGGTCTGCCTTCCGCTGCGGGCGCCGCAAGGGCCCGCCCTGATGACACCATCGTCGTTGTTCTCGGGGACGGCGGTGGGCTGATGGGCCTACCAGATCTCGATTCCCTTATCCGCACCGCCGATTCTGCAATCGTGCTTATCTTCAACGATGCCGCTTATGGAGCCGAAGTTCACCAGTATGGTTCCCAAGGGCTTTCTCAGTCGATCATGCAGATCGACGAGGTGGACTTCGCCACCACGGCCCGTGGCTTCGGTGCGGCCTCCGCTGCAGTCAAAACCCTTCAAGACCTCACTGAGCTCGAAGTCTGGATAAACAACGGGGCCCGAGGCACTTTCGTTATCGATCTTCGCGTCAGCCAGCAAGTCGTCGCTCCCTACATTCAGGAGATCATTGAACTCACGCTCAAGAAATGATCACGCCAAGCAGAGGGCGTCTGAGGAACTGGCCATGTCAGCCGGCACGGGCGCCGGCGGCCTGACACTGGTGCCCTATTTCGAGGCGAACGCACGCCCAACCTGCCCGACGCCACCGGTTCGCTCCATGGCATCACCAGGGCAAACTACACGCCCGGGAATCTGGCCCGCGCCGCCGTCGAGGGCGTCATCTGCTCCTTGGCCGACGGCGTAGCGGCCTTGCAGGAACAGGGAGTGAACGTGGAGCGCATCATCCTGGTAGGCGGCGGTGCGCAGTCCGCCGCCGTCCAGCAGGCAGCAGCGCAGATCCTTGGCGCGCCGATCATCGTGCCGAGGCCAGGAGAGTACGTGGCAAACGGGGCCGCCCGCCAGGCGGCTGCCGTACTCACCGGCAGCTTCCCCGCCTGGGAGCTCGACGCGCGGACCGCGCCCACGCCGGACCCTGCACCGGAGATCCTCGACCGGCACCGCCGCGTAGCCGCCGCCCATGCCGTCCAGCAGTGACTGAGTTCAAAATACGGGCTGCGGACTACACTGTCGTTATCACCGCTCAAGGCGCTGCCCTCCGTCAACTGAGCCACAAAGGCCGGGATCTGGTCGTCTCTTTTCCGGCGGACGGCCCCATACCGGACTACCGAGGCATCATTGCCGCACCCTGGCCGAACCGAATCGAGGACGGCGGTTACACCTTCGATGGCGTCCGCTACTGGCTACCTGTTAACGAGCGACCGCAAGAGGTTGCGCCCTTCACGGCCTCGTGTGCGACGAGGAGTGGTCACTCGAAGATCTGGCTGAGTCGTCGGTGACCCTGACCTGTACGCTGCAGTCGACACCAGGGTACCCGTTCACGCTCAGGATCCAGGCCTCCTATTTGGGTCAACGATTCCGGTCTGACTATCCACCTCAACACCACAAACTTGGGCGGACAAACGGCCCCCTATGGAATCTGCCCGCACCCCTACCTGATCGCCGGACCTTCTCCAATGGATGAATGGACGATGCAGTTCAGGGCCGATGAGTTCCTGGAAGTGACCCCGGATCGGCTGCTGCCTACCGGCACCCGAACGGTCGCTGGCCACGAGTTCGACTTCAGGGCACGACACCGTATAGGAACAACAATGATTGACCACGCCTTCACGGGCCTGGACTTCGATAACCACGGCCGCACCCAGCTGATCATTCACGATCCTGCCGGGACCGGCGTCGGAATGGAATGGGACCAAACCTGCCCTTGGGTTCAAATCCACACCGCAGATAATGTCCCGTCCCCTCCCCAGCCCTATGCTGATGCCGAGATTGAGCGCAAGAACCGCTGTAGGCGGTGAGGGCAACTTCATCAATGCCGCCATAGCGGAGCGACTACGAGCAGGACACCGGGCAGCAGGAAGGCCAGGGACTGGCGGAGCGACGGCATTCTCCCTATTGGGCCGAAAATGCAAACACAGATCAGGAGATAGGCGGCGACGTAACCGGGAAGCAGCTCAATCGCCGGAATCTGGGTCAGGCCGTAGACGAGGAGCGTCACAGCGATGACCATGACGCACACCGCAGCGAACGTCCAGGGGTGGCGGGTATGGGCAGGAGCCACAGGTCAACCCTACTCACGGATCGTATCTTCCCACCCGAGCCGCTACCCATCGGGAACGTGAACATCTGCACCAGCCTTCGGTGTTGCCTGGCGCATGGGTGTATCGGTCATGACAGCCAGTGGCAGGCCAGAGACGGTAGGGATGTTGGCCTGATCGACTTCGAACGGGAACCGCACACCCACCTGGTCCCGCCAGCGCTCCAGCACGGCGGAGGTTCCCAACGTGTCGTCAAGGGACATCTCAGCGGGCTCCTGGCCGGTTGCTACCGCGTGTGCGAGGGCGTCGGCCTCCAGGGCGTACGGCCGGTTGGCCGGGTCGTCCGAAGCGAACGTGAACTTCTGCGGCTGCTCCCCCACACGCCGGAGAATCAGCTCCTGCCGGTCGTGGATTGTCCACGGATCAGGAAGGAACAGGGTGCCCTCTGAACCGGAGATTGTCACTTCTTCGGGGTTCTCGATGCGTATCCCCGCACGCAGTGTTGCCGTGAGGTTCGAGGGGAAGGTCAGGTGTGCAAGGGCCCATTCGTCCACGCCTGTGCTGCCGACATGTCCGGCTGCCCGCACATCGAGGGGTTCGACGAAGGGTTGCCCGGAAGCTGCGCCTGCCACGGCACGTGCCATCGTCACTGGATAGCCACCGACGTCAAGAATGCCTCCGCCGGCAAGGTTCGGGTCGAACAACCGGCCCTTCCTCTCCGGTACGTCGAAGCAGAAGCTGGCATCGACGTGCTGGACGCGCCCGATGGCTCCGTCGCGGATGAGCTCGAGGAGCTTCACTGTCTGCGGATGGAACCGGTACATGTAGGCCTAGATGAGGATGACGCCCGCCGTGCGCGCGGCGTCGACAACAGCCATAGTGGTTCCATGATTCGGCGCGAGCGGTTTCTCGCACAGCACATGCTTGCTTGCGCGCACCGCGGCCAGTACGAGCTGCGCGTGACTGGTGTTCACGGTTGACACGTACACAGCGTCAACGTCCGGGCTGGCCAGCACCTCTGCGTACGTGCCGGTGATAGCGTGCGGCACACCGGCTTCCACCGCGAAGGCCTTCGCCCGGCTCCGGTCGGAACTGCCGACTGCTACGAGCTTCCCCGTCTGGCTGGACGGAAGTTGCTTTGCGAATTTCCGGGCAATGTGTCCCGGCCCGAGGATTCCCCACCTGATGGATTCCGCGACAAACTCCTTCATGACAAACTCCTGTGCACATAAACTTTCGTGGATAGTCTGCTGATGTTGCGCAACGTCGCAACCCGGGACTATCTCATAAACGGTGTATCCGGCGGTTTCTTTTAGTAGTTTTCAGCTGCCGGGAATCGGTCGCTGAAAGTGATGGCGAATGCGTTCAAAGCGGGCTTCCAACGCACGGCCCATCGGGTCTTGCCGGCACCGGTCGGATCGAGGGATCGGGTGACCAGATAGAGGCACTTTAGCGCAGCCTGCTCGGTGGGGAAATGACCCCGGGCTTGACGGCGCGCCGGTACCTGGCTTTCAGGGATTCGATCGCGTTGGTTGAGCAGATCACGCGCCGGATTTCCACGTCGTAGTCCAGGAACGGGATGAACTCCTCCCACGCGTTCTCCCACTGCCTGGTGATGGCCCCGTACTTGTTGACCGATCGATCAGTGAGCTCGTCGAATGCTGGTGTGGCCGCCGCGGCGTTCACGGCGGTGTAGATGGGCTTCACGTCCCGTTTGAGCGCGTCCCAGTCCTTCTTCGAAGCCAGCCGGAAGGTATTCCGGATCAGGTGGATAATGCAGGTCTGCACGGTTGTCAGCGGCCACACATTGGTGACGACTTCGGGCAGGCCTTTGAGCCCGTCGCAGACCAGGAAGAAAGTGTCCTTCACGCCGCGGTTCTTGATGTCGGTGAGCACGCTCATCCAGAACTTCGCGCCTTCACCGCCGGTGCCGGCCCA
>JBKKDH010000245.1:0-7314 GCA_046708445.1 Arthrobacter sp. | reverse complement strand
CCAGGGTTATTTTCCTCGAAGACAAGCAGGGCACGAATGCCGGTGAACTCCTGGAGCTCCTTGAGTCGTATCCCGGGGCCCGGGAACGCGTGGTCTGGAAGCAGCCGGCTTCGTCACCGGGGCATGCCCTGGCGAGGGCCCGCGGCTACACCACGTGGGGGTATGTGACGGCGCAGGACTACGACAATCTCGCTGCCTTGATTCCCCGGGTGGACCTTCTCGGGGTTCACAATTGGGCCCCCGCCGCCGTGGTGCGGGAACTTGTGGCCTCGGGTAAGCCCGTGGCGGCGTGGGAAGTCCGGCGCCGCAGCGACTATGCACGGCTCAAAGCGCTGGGTGTCCGTGGTTTCGTGTGTTCGAACCTCGTCCACGTCCTGCACCTGGAGGAACGGCGGGCTGAGGATGGCTTTGACACCGGGCTGCGGTACGCCGGGGACCTGCCCCAGCAGGCAGAAGGCGACCGGCAAAGGCAGCCGGCACTCCGGCAGGGTGCTGTCCGAATCTCAAGCGCGGAGCCGTCGTCGTACCTGATGGGGTCGATGGGCGGGCTGTCGGGCCCGCGCCTGGAGCTTGCTTTCGAGCTGCGCTGGCCGGAGGGCCTGCCCACCGGGACGGGCAGCGCCGGGGTGGCGTTTGGCCAGGACGATGATGCGCCCTACCGCTTGGACGCTGCGGTTTCAGGCTACGAGCTGGAGTTCGGCGCGGACGGCAGGCTGACCCTCAGCCGAAGGGACAGGGATGCGGCAGGGGCCATGGTGCTGGCTACGGCAGAAGGCCCGCCGCCGACGCCGGGGGAGTGGACGCGGCTGGTACTGTCAGTGACGCCTCAAAGGGTCATCGCCCGGAGGCCGGACCAGCAGGGGGCCGCCGTCGAATCGGACGACACGGCTTACGGCGGAGGGTGGTTCTCCCTCCTGAAGAATTACGACGCCGGCCCTCCCGTCGAGTTCCGGAATGTCACCTTCCAGGTGTCCACCGCGGCGGACACCTGCACTCCGGAAGGCTGAGGCAAGGGACTTCTACGGCCGGCCCAGTCCCCGGTACGTCCAGCCCGCAGCCCGCCACTTCGCCGGATCCAGGACGTTGCGGCCGTCAAGGATGCGGGGGACTCTAACCAATGCCCTGGTGGCGTGCGGATCCAGCTCCCGGTACAGCTTCCACTCCGTCAGCAGGAGGACGGCGTCCGCCCGGTCAAGGGCAGCATCGAGCTCGGGTTCCAAGGGAAGCTCGGGGAAACGCTTTGCCGCATTGTCCAGCGCCTGCGGATCGGTGACCGTAACAACGGCGCCCTGGAGTTGGAGCTGCGCAGCGGCACTCAGTGCCGGGGAATCCCGTACATCGTCGCTCTCGGGCTTGAAGGCAGCGCCGAGGACGGCAACCCGCTGGCCCAACAGGCTGCCCCCACACAGTTCCCGGGCGAGCTCCACCACCCGGGTCCTTCGCCGCATGTTGATGGCGTCTACTTCCCGCAGGAAGGTCAGGGCCTGGTCGGCGCCGAGTTCACCGGCCCGTGCCATGAAGGCCCGGATGTCCTTGGGCAGGCAACCGCCGCCGAATCCGATTCCGGCGTTGAGGAACTTGCGCCCGATCCGGTCATCCATGCCGATTGCGTCGGCGAGCCGGGTGACGTCCGCCCCGGTGGCTTCACACACCTCGGCCATGGCGTTGATAAAGGAAATCTTCGTGGCCAGGAACGAGTTGGCCGCCGTCTTGACCAGCTCCGCCGTGGCGTAGCCCATGACCAGCCTCGGGGTACCGGTGGACAGCGCGGCGTCGTAGACCTGGTCCAGGACTGCCACCGCGGGGTGGTCTTCACTTCCGTCAGGAACGCCATAGACAAACCGGTCAGGGCGCAGCGTGTCTGATATGGCGTGTCCCTCCCGCAGGAATTCCGGGTTCCACAGGAGTGTTGCCGCCGGCTGGGTCTCGGCGATGACTTCGGCGAGACGCTCCGCGGTGCCCACCGGGACGGTTGATTTCCCGGCAACCACGTCTCCCGGGGACAAATACCCGGCAAGCCCGGCCACCGCGGCGTCCACGAAGCGCAGGTCCGCGGCATTTTCCCCGCGTTTCTGTGGTGTGCCTACGCAGACGAAATGAACTTCACAGCCTGCTGCCGCCGCCATATCAGTTGTGAACCGCAAACGGCCGGAGGCTTCCAGCTCCGTAAGGAGGGCATCGAGCTCGGGTTCATAGAACGGTGCCCGCGCCCCGGAGAGCTGCGCGACCTTCCGGTTGTCCACATCGATGCCCACCACGTCATGCCCCAGCTTGGCCATGCACGCAGCATGGACAGCACCCAAGTAGCCACAGCCAATAACGGAGATCCGCACAGCTCCACCTTCCCTGTCCCCTCTGGTGTTCACAGGGTACGCGCAGGAAGCCGTATCGGAACAGAGACCGGGGCCTCAACCCGGGCGAGAAGGAGCTAGCTGAGCAGGCCCATCACCCCGATGACGGCCGTGGCAGCCCCCAGCACCATGGAGATGGTGACGAGCACCAGGTGGACGTTGAGGAACTTCGTGGCCTTGCCGGCGGCGTCCCGCGCCCGGGGATCCTTCATCACCCGGCGCAGGAACTGCGGCCAGACCACCAGGGACCAGACGCCCGCGATGATGAGCAGGATGGCCGCAAAGACGGGGAGCTGCATGGCGTCAGTGGCTTTCCAGCCAGGCCTGGGCCTGCTGCGACTGGATGTTCAGGGCCTTTGCCACCATGGGCTCGGCTGCGTCGGCGATTTTGCCGCCCAGGAACGGAACCGACGAGGTCACGTTGCCTTCCAGCTCCACGCGGGTGCTGCCGCCCTCAGCAACGAGCCGTTGGACCGCCGTCACGTCGAGGGGTGCGCCCGCGATTTTCAAGGTGATGTTGCTCTGGCGGGAACCGTCGGCCGCAGGGGCGTCCCAGTTTTCCACCTGCGTTACCGTGAGCTTGTCACCAACAAACTTGCGGGCGATTTCCGGCAGACGGGTAGTGGGCAGGGTGCGGACTGAAGTGGTGCTGAAGGCGCCGGCAGTGTCGCCGTCCACCGCGAACGACTCCAGGGTGCCGCCAACGAATTCACTCGTGTGCCGCTGGAAGTCCTCGTTGATGAAAACAGCAGCGACGCTGTCGACGGCGTGCGGAAGGGTGGTGGTTGCACTCAGTGCCATGGGTCCTCCAGGATGTGGGGTCAGAACGCTTTTTGCTCCCCACATCCTACGGGGAGCCGTGGGTGTTGTTCGAACCGGCTTCCGCACTGGCAAGTTTCTGGGCGGCGGCTGTAATATTGCGCGACATCGCCGGAAATATGAGGCTGTGGAAGGGCAGCACGGCCAGCCAGTAGAGCCTTCCGCTGAGGCCCTTGGGGAAGAAAATGGCCCGTTGCCGGTAGCGGCTGCCCGCGCCCTCGGGCTCCACGGACAGTTCAAGCCAGGCGCGGCCGGGGGCGCGCATCTCGGCCCGCAGGCGCAGCATTTTTCCGCGGTCGATCCGTTCCACGCGCCACCAGTCCACCACCTCGCCCGAAGTCAGGTTGCCCGGGTGCCGGCGTCCCCGCAGGAGCCCCGCGCCGCCGGTGATCTTGTCCAGCCAGCCCCGCACCTGCCACGCGAGCGGCAGGGAATACCAGCCGTTCCGGCCGCCGATGCCTTCGATGATGGTCCACACGTGGGCAGGATCGACGTCCCCATGGAAGGTCCGCTCGTCCACTAACACCGTGTGGCCGGCCCAGTCCGGATCGCTGGGCAGGGGATCGGCGTCCGCCCCGGCATTGGCCCAGATGGTCTCCACCTGGCCGTCACGCTCCTTGCCGAGGGCCAGGGCAACCGCACGCCGGTAGGGAGTGAGGCCGCCCGCAGGGACGGGGACGAGGGAATCAATGTCGTGTTCCCGGGACACGGCATCGTGCTGCAGTGACTGGACGAGCGGCAGCGACATGGACAGCGGGATGGGCGTGGTCAGGGCCACCCACATGCCGGCGAGCTTGGGGGCGGGAATGGGCAGGGCGAGCACCAGCCGGTGCGGCAGGCCGGCCTCGGCGGCGTACTCCTTCATCATGCCCGCGTAGCTCAGGACCTGCCGGCAGCCGATGTCGAACGTGCGGTTGATCGGCCCCTGCAGGGATGCAGCGCCGACGAGGTAATACAGCACGTCCCGGACGGCGATGGCTTCGATTCTGTTGCGGACCCAACTGGGCGCCGGCATCAGCGGGAGGGCTTCGGACAGGTGCCGGATCATCTCGAAAGACGCGGATCCCGAACCGATCACCACGCCGGCCTGGAAGACCACCGCATCCACGGGGCTGTCCAGGAACACGTTTCCAACGGCCTCCCGGGAGCGCATATGGGTGGACAACTCAACGTTCGACGGGTGCAGGCCGCCGAGATAGACGATCCGGCTGACCCCTGCCTCCGCGGCCGCCTGCGCGGCGGTCTCCGCCATGGCCTTTTCCTTGGACTCAAAGCCTGCTCCGGCTGCCATGGAATGGACGAGGTAGTACAGCACGTCAACCCCGGCCAGCGCCGCCCGCAACGCGCCGCCGTCGTCGAGGCTGCTCTGGACTACCTCGACCTCGTCCAGCCACGGCACGCCGGCGATCTTGGCCGGTGTCCGGACCAGGACTTTCACGGTGTGGCCGGCTTCCAGGAGCCGCGGGACCAGGCGGCCGCCGATATAGCCGGTGGCACCCGTTACCAGGACGGTGCGGGATTCGGTGCGGTGTGACATGTCGGTTATGCCCGTCATGCTGACTCCTTCTTCTCACAAAAACATTCGGAGCGGCAGGCCGTCCGGACGGCCGTGGGTCCTGAAAGCTTAGTGTGGCTCACAGGGGTAGGCTGGGACTACCCGGGATTCGAAGCGAATTTCGGGTTTTCGCGTTGCCTGCGATCCCCTTGAACACCACAGGAGTTTCTGCCATGAGCCCGAGCGCCTCCCGCACCGGTACGTCCCATCCCGGTCCGTCGCTTGATGGACTGCGCCGTGTCCTGGCCGAAGACCAGACCTTCGCCCGGGTCAGGGCCGAGGCCGCCAGGGGATTCGACGTCCGGGGCCAGGACTACCAGATCAGCGCACCGGCAGGCCTGCGTGCCGTCCTGCTGGCAGAGATGGCGGACGGCCTGGCCGCCGCAGGCGCTGAAGAGGAAACGCCCGACGGCGGGATCCCGGCCGTGGTGCTGGCAGTCACCGCGACGGGACGCGAAGCAGAGGACCTGACGGCCGCCCTGCGCGCGTACCTCCCGGCCGATTCGGTGGCTGAGTTCCCCAGCTGGGAAACCCTGCCGCACGAGCGGCTCTCGCCGCGTTCAGACACTGTGGGCAGGCGGCTGTCCGTCCTGCGCCGGCTGGCGCACCCGGAAACTTCGACGGCAGGACCCCTGCGCGTGGTGGTGGCACCGGTCCGCGCGGTGGTCCAGCCCATCGTCGCCGGCTTGGGTGAACTGTTGCCGGTCACGCTGACGGTCGGCCAGGACATCCCGTTCTCCGACGTTGTGCGGCGTCTCGCCGACGCAGCCTACGCGAGGGTGGACATGGTCACGCACCGGGGCGAGTTCGCCGTCCGCGGCGGCATCATCGATGTTTTCCCGCCCACGGAGGACCATCCCATCCGGGTGGAGTTCTTCGGCGACGAAGTGGACCAGATGCGCTGGTTCGCCGTCGCCGACCAGCGCTCGCTGTCCTCACCTGGCCTGCATCACCCCACCGTCCTGCACGCCCCGCCTTGCCGCGAAATCCTGATCACGCCGTCGGTGATGTCGCGGGCGGCCACCCTCAAGCAGCAGTTGCCGGCGGCCGCGGACATGCTGGAGAAAATTGCCGGCGGGATCACCGTGGAAGGCATGGAATCCCTGGCGCCGGTGCTGGTGGACGCCATGGTCGCGTTTGTGGAGCAGCTGCCCGGCGGCTCCATCTCCGTGGTCATTGAGCCGGAAAAGGTCCGCACGCGTGCGCACGACCTTGCCGCCACCAACGAAGAGTTCCTGGAAGCGGCATGGTCCACGGCATCCGATGGCGGCACGGCACCCCTGGATCTGAGCTCGCAGGCGTCAGCGGCCCTGCACTCCGCCAGCTTCCGCTCCCTGACTGACACGCGCAGCTCCGCCCTGGACCACGAGGTCTCCTGGTGGTCCATTACGTCCCTTGCCACAGACGAGGAACTGCTTCCGGAGATCGACGTCCTGAACCTCCACGCCCGGGAACCCCGCGGGTACCAGGGCGACGTGGCCGAGATGATGGACTTCATCGGCTCGCACGTCCGGGACCAGTGGCGCATCGTGGTGGCCACCGAAGGTCCGGGACCTGCCCAGCGCCTTGCGGAACTGTTCCACGACGCCGACATCCCCTGTGCCAGGGTGGACACCCTTGACCAGGAACCCCAGGCGGGCATCATCGAGGTGACAACCGCCGCCGTCGGACGCGGCTTTGTCCTGGACAGCCTCAAGCTGGGCCTGCTGACCGTAGCCGACCTGCTGGGACGCACCTCCGCCGGCTCCACCAAGGACATGCGGCGCATGCCGTCCAAACGCCGGAACGCCGTGGACCCGCTGCAGCTGCTGGGCGGCGACCACGTGGTGCACGAACAGCACGGCATCGGCCGTTTTGTGGAGCTGATCCAGCGCAAGGTTGCCGGCGGCGGAGACGGGGTCCGCGAGTACCTGGTCCTGGAGTACGCCCCGTCCAAGCGCGGCGCCCCCGGGGACCGGCTGTTTGTGCCCACCGACCAGCTGGACCAGGTGACCCGCTACGTCGGCGGCGATACCCCTGTGCTCAGCAAGATGGGCGGCTCCGACTGGGCCAGCACCAAGTCCAAGGCCCGCAAAGCGGTCAAGGAGATCGCCGGCGAACTGATCCGGCTGTACTCGGCGCGGATGGCCTCCCGCGGCCACGCCTTCGGGCCGGACACGCCCTGGCAGCGGGAGCTGGAGGAGGCCTTCCCGTACGTGGAAACGCCGGACCAGCTGACCACCATCAACGAGGTCAAGGCAGACATGGAGCGGGAGATCCCCATGGACCGCCTGGTGTCCGGCGATGTGGGCTACGGCAAGACGGAGATCGCAGTGCGCGCGGCCTTCAAAGCGGTCCAGGACGGCAAACAGGTGGCCGTCCTCGTGCCTACCACCCTGCTGGCGCAGCAGCACTACGAGACCTTCACCGAGCGGTTCTCCGGATTCCCCTTGCGGGTCAAGGCCCTGTCCCGCTTCCAGGGGGCCAAGGAATCCAAGGAGACTGTGGAGGGCGTCAAGAGCGGTTCCGTGGACGTCGTCATCGGCACGCACCGCCTCCTTTCCAAGGACTTCGCGTTCAAGGACCTCGGCCTGGTGATCGTGGACGAGG
>JBKKDH010000244.1:0-4021 GCA_046708445.1 Arthrobacter sp. | reverse complement strand
GGTGACCACCTCCGGTCCAAGTACAAAAGGGGGTCACGCCATGGGGCGCGGCCGTCAAAAGGCAAAAGCTACCAAGCAGGCTCGGGATATTAAGTACTACTCCCCGAACACTGACTATTCGGCACTTCAGCGCGAGCTGACGGGTCCGGGCAGTCGCGCCACGAGCCATTTCGCGAATGACCCGGTCGAACCGGATTATTCGGCTTATGTGGATAAGTACGCGGACGATTTGGAAGAAGACGACGACGACGTAGACAGCCGTCGGATCGGCTAGTTGTCGCTGGCCGGGGTGGCCGCAAGGCGCCCGGATCCCGCGACGCCGCAGTACGATCGGATGCCGTATCTTATCCGTCAGTACCGCGCTTCTTTGGCAGCACCCAGGATCCGGTCGGACCCCGGTGCTGTCCCTTGTTATACAGAGTTGACCTCAGACATCCTGTGCTGACCTCATTTATTGAGCCCGTTGCCTGAACCGGATACCCGGTGCAGGCAACGGGCTTTTTGGTGTTGACTGGTGGTGTTGACCCAGGGGAACCCACCCACCGATGTCACCGCGAAAGGACCTCAATGTCCGGAAACTCCAATTCACCGACGTACCGGCACGGCGAGCCGTGCTGGGCAGATGTCCAGACCCGCGATGTTGCGGCAGCCAAAGACTTCTATGCCGCGGTTTTCGGCTGGCGCTTCGAGGACCTCCCCACGCCCGACGGCCGGAGCTATGCCAAGGCCTTCCTGGGCGAGGACCTCGTGGCCACCATAGCCCCGCAGAACCCGCACCAGGAGTCCCTCGGCACCGAGGCGAAGTGGAACATCTACCTGGCGGCAGAGGACGCCAAGGCGATAGCGGAGGAAGCCACACATCTGGGTGGCGCCGTCCAGTTTGGTCCGGAGCAGGTGGCGGACACCGGAGTAATGGCCTTTCTTGATCCGCCTGGCGGCGGCACTACCGGTGTCTGGCAGCCCGGGACGCACGCTGGCGCCGAACGCTACAACGAACCCGGTGCGCTCTCGTGGGCGGAACTGCTGACGACCGAGCCGCAGGCCGCCGTCGGATTTTTCCAGCAGCTCTTCGGTCACGAGGTCACCGAATATCCGCAGGACGACGGCGGCACTTACACCACCCTGATGGTGGGCGGTGCGGAGGTGGCCGGCATAGCCGCCACCGAGGAAGGGGCCGGCTGGCAGATCTACTTTGGTGCCACCGATGTTGCCGAGACGGTACGGAAGGCGGTGGCGGCCGGGGCGGAGGTGCTGATCGAACCCGACGTTTCGGACCCTGATGCTCCCGGCGCCACGGCGACCCTCAAGGATCCCCAGGGCGGGGTGTTCAGCCTGCTGGAGGTTTAGGCACGGATGCCCGCGCGGCCGCGGGTAGCGGCTGCGCGGGCATCTGAGTCTGGTTTAGGCGTAGGCGTTGACCAGGCGGACGGCGCCGCCATCCACGCCCTTGGCGCCCTGGACGTAGTCCGGGCCGGACTTGAGGATGGAGTCCGAGTCGGCCGTGACGGTGCCCATGATCCAGGACGGCAGGCCGCGGTCGTTGAGGCGGGCCACGGCGGCGTCGGCAGCCTCTGCTGACACGATGGCCACCATGCCGACACCAAGGTTCAGGGTGCGCTCCAGGTCAGCCAGCGGGACGTTGCCCAGCTCGGAGACCAGTTTGAAGATGGCGGGCAGTTCCCACGTGGCGCGGTCCACGGTGGCCACAAGGCCCTGCGGAAGCACGCGGGCCAGGTTGGCGGCGAGGCCGCCGCCGGTGACGTGGCTGAAGCCGTGCACGGCATTGGCGCTGTTCACGGGGAACGTGCGGGCCAGGTCAAGGCAATCGGCGGCGTAGACGCGGGTGGGCTCCAACAGTTCCTCGCCCAGGGTGCGGCCAAGTTCGGAGACCTGGCGGTCCAGTGCCCAGCCGGCATGGTTGATGACGCGGCGGACCAGGGAGTAGCCGTTGGAGTGCAGGCCGGAGGAGGCCATGCCGATCACCACGTCGCCGGCGCGGACGCGGTCCGGGCCCAGCAGTTCCGAGGCTTCGACAACACCGGTCGCTGCACCGGCGACGTCGTATTCATGTTCGCCCAGCAGGCCCGGGTGCTCGGCGGTTTCGCCGCCCACCAGGGCGGTGCCGGCCACGGAGCAGGCTGCGGCGATGCCGCGGACGATGTCCGCGATGCGTTCGGGAACAACCTTGCCGCAGGCGATGTAGTCGGTCATGTAGAGCGGCTCTGCGCCGACCACCACGATGTCATCCACTACCATGCCCACCAGGTCAAAGCCGATGGTGTCGTGGATGTCCATGGCCTGCGCGATGGCAACCTTGGTTCCCACGCCGTCGGTGGACGTGGCCAGCAGCGGGCGCTTGTAGGTCAGCAGCCTGGAGACGTCGTACAGTCCGGCGAAGCCGCCCACACCGCCGATCACGGAGGAGTTGTGGGTGGCCTTCACGGCACCCTTCATCAGCTCGACGGCGCGGTCGCCGGCTTCGACGTCAACACCGGCGGAGGCATAGGTGATGCCCGCGGCACTGTGTGAAGCGTTGCCGGCGGCGGGGGTTGCGGAAGTCATACGGACTCTTTCTTGTCAGCGCCGATGGTGGTGGCGTGTACGTCTGGCACAAGGTCGGCTTCGGTCAGCAGGTTTTCGAACTCGGCGTCCGGCCCCGGGTCGCAGCCCGTGGCGCCGGACTTCTCGGCCGGATCCTCGTCGGCGTCGATCGCGAGGGCCGCTGTGGCGCCGGGGAGGGCGGAGGGCGACGGCGTGAGGCCGCCGAGGTCGGTGCGCTCCAGCAGGTTCTTGCCCAGCTTGTCCGAGCCCGGGAGCTCAATGGGGTACTTGCCCGTGAAGCAGGCAGTGCACAGGCGTTCGCGGGGCTGGCGCGTGGCATTGATCATGCCGTCCTCGGAGATGTACGCGAGCGAGTCGGCGCCGATGGCCTGGGTGATCTCCTCGATGGTGGCACCGTTGGCGATCAGCTCAGCCCGTGATGCGAAGTCGATGCCGTAGAAACAGGGCCACTTCACCGGCGGGGAGGAAATCTTGATGTGGACGCTCGCGGCGCCCGCTTCCCGGAGCATCCGCACGATGGCGCGCTGGGTGTTGCCGCGCACGATCGAGTCGTCCACCACCACAACTCGCTTGCCGCGGATCACGGATTCCAGGGCGTTGAGCTTGAGCCGGATGCCGAGCTGGCGCAGTGTCTGCGAGGGTTGGATGAAGGTGCGGCCCACGTAGGAGTTCTTAACGAAGCCGTGCGCGAACGGGATGCCGGATTCTTCGGCGTAGCCCACGGCCGCGGGGGTTCCCGATTCCGGCACCGGGATGACGATGTCCGCTTCCTGGGTGTTTTCTCGGGCCAGCTGACGGCCCATTTCAACGCGGGATTCGTATACGGAACGGCCGGCGATGGCGGCGTCGGGACGGGCGAGGTAGACGTACTCAAAAACGCAGCCGGCAGGCGTGGCCTCGGCGAAGCGTTGTGAGCGAACGCCTTCCTCGTCGATGGCGATGAACTCGCCGGGCTCGATCTCGCGGATGAAGCTGGCGCCCACGGTGGCGAGGGCGGACTGTTCGGAAGCGACAACCCAGCCGCGCTCCAGCCGGCCCAGGACCAGCGGGCGGATGCCATAGGTGTCGCGTGCTGCGTAGAGGGTGCCTTCGTCCATAAACACGAAGCAGAAGCCACCCTTGATTTTGGGCAGGAGCTCGATGGCGGTCTGTTCGAGGGTCTTGCCCTCTTCGCCTTCCAGGAGCGCCGTAACCAGCGCGGTGTCGGACGTGTTGCCCTGCTTCATTTCGCCGCTGAGCTGGCCGCCGTTGCGTTCCAGGATCATGGCGTTGAGCTCGGCCGTGTTGGTCAGGTTGCCGTTGTGCGCCAGGGCCACGGTACCGGTGCTCGTAGCGCCGAGGGTGGGCTGGGCGTTGGCCCAGTGGCTGGCTCCGGTGGTGGAGTAGCGGCAGTGTCCCACCGCCAGGTGCCCGGTCAGGGTGTTCAGCGTGGTCTCGTCGAAGACCTGGGAAACGAGGC
>JBKKDH010000243.1:0-18638 GCA_046708445.1 Arthrobacter sp. | reverse complement strand
CCGGGGTGCCGGCGCGCAACGCTTTCCGGGTCAGGCGCGGGCATCCCTGATGGCGCGGTTGACGGCGGAGATGACTGCCTTGAGTGAGGACATGCTGGTGTTGGCGTCGATGCCGACGCCCCACAGGACCCGCTCCCCCACGGCGCACTCGACGTAGGCTGCGGCCATGGCGTTACCGCCTTCGGACAACGCGTGCTCGCTGTAGTCAAGAACCCTGACGTCCACGCCGTCCTGGCCGAGGATGTCCAGCAGGGCGGCGATGGGCCCGTTGCCGGTTCCGGTCCGGCTGACCTGGCTGCCGTCAATACCCAGGGATGCGTGCAGCGTCATGCCGCCGTTCTCGTCTGTTTCGGTGCGGACGGTGCCCAGGGAATAACGGCCCCACTGCCCTTCGGAGTCGCCCGCAGGCAGGTACTCATCCTGGAAGACCTGCCAGAGCTGGGACCCGCTGACCTCTCCACCCACCGTGTCGGTACGCTTCTGGATGACACCGGAGAATTCGATCTGGGCGCGGCGCGGCAGGTCCAGGCTGTGCTCATTCTTGAGCAGGTAGGCCACTCCGCCCTTGCCGGACTGGGAGTTGACCCTGATGACGGCCTCGTAGCTGCGGCCCAGGTCCTTGGGGTCCACGGGCAGGTAAGGGACCTGCCAGGTGAAGTCCGCCACGTCCTTGCCGGCAGCGGCGGCGTCCCGCTCCAGGGCTTCGAAGCCCTTCTTGATGGCGTCCTGGTGCGAGCCGGAGAAGGCCGTGAACACCAGGTCACCGCCGTACGGGGAACGCTCTGCCACAGGCAGCTGGTTGCAGTACTCAACCGTGCGGCGGACGTCGTCGATGTCGGAGAAGTCGATCATCGGGTCAATGCCCTGGACGAAGAGGTTCAGGCCCAGCGTGACCAGGTCAACGTTGCCGGTCCGTTCGCCGTTGCCGAAGAGGCAGCCTTCGATCCTGTCAGCGCCGGCCATGTAGCCGAGCTCGGCGGCTGCGACGCCGGTGCCGCGGTCGTTGTGCGGGTGCAGGGACAGGATGATGCCCTCGCGGGGGTGCAGGTGCCGGCTCATCCATTCGATGGAATCGGCGTAGATATTGGGGGTGGCCATTTCGACCGTGGCGGGCAGGTTGATGATGACCTGGCTGTCCGCGGAGGCTTCAAAGACATCTGCGACGGCGTTGCACACACGGACCGCGTACTCCAGTTCCGTGCCGGTGAAGGATTCCGGGGAGTATTCATACGTGACGTGCGTGTCGACGAGGGTTTCCTCGTACTTCTTGCACAGCCTGGCACCCTGGAGTGCGATGTCCAGGATTCCGTCTTCGTCCTGGTTGAACACCACGCGGCGCTGCAGGACGGAGGTGGAGTTGTAGAGGTGGACGATGGCCTGCTTGGCCCCCACCAGGGACTCGTAGGTCCGCTCGATCAGGTGTACACGTGCTTGGGTCAGAACCTGGATCGTGACGTCGTCGGGGATGTGGTTGCCCTCGATGAGTTGGCGGACGAAGTCAAAGTCGGTCTGGGACGCTGACGGGAACCCAACCTCGATCTCCTTGTAGCCCATGCGGACCAGCAGGTCGAACATCTTCATTTTGCGGGCGGGGCTCATCGGGTCGATCAGGGCCTGGTTGCCGTCACGCAGGTCAACAGCGCACCAGCGCGGTGCCTTCGTAATGATCTTGTCCGGCCACGTGCGGTCCGGCAGTTCAACCGTGATTTGTTCGTGGAACGGACGGTACCGGTGGGCGGGCATTCCTGAGGGCTTCTGTGCGTTTCGCATTACTATCGGGGCCTTTTCTATGGTTCTCATCTGAAAGGTGGCCGGGCAACACAAACTCCGCGACGAGGGTGGGCCTTGCGCTAGATCGCGTCTGAGGCCTCGCCGCGGCAGATAAGAAGAAGGAGCTCTGCGCGCACCTTTTGAGGGTAGCACGCGTGCGTAAGATGAGAGTGCACCACCGTCCTTATCGTCCAGCATGCAGACCCTGCACCGGTGCCTGCACCGGCGCGGACCGTCACACGAAGGAGCTTACGTGCCCATCTCGGGGATCGATCTGTCCAACATTGACCACAGCGTCCGGCCGCAGGATGACCTGTACCAGCACGTGAACGGGTCATGGCTCAAGACCACCGAAATTCCTGATGACCGCCCGCTTGAGGGAACATTCACTGCCCTGCGGGACGGAGCGGAGATCGCCGTCCGGGACATCATCGAGGAAGCCGCAGGCAAGGGCGAAACAGCCAGCGGCATCGAACGGAAGGTCGGGGACCTCTACAACAGCTTCATGGACGAAGCCACGGTGGAGGCCAAGGGCATGGAACCCATCCGTGACAGGCTGGCCCAGGTTTTCGCCACCAGTACGGCGGCGGAGCTTGTGGCGCTGGCCGGCAGGCTGTTCCGCGCCGACGTGTCGGGACTCTTCTACATCTACCCGGCCCCCGATGCCGGGAACCCGGACCGAATCCTGCTGTACACGGGCCAGGGCGGCCTCGGATTGCCGGACGAGTCGTACTACCGCGAAGAGAAGTTCGCGCCGATGGTCACGGGCTACGGTGACCACGTCCGCACGATGTTCACCCTTGCCGGCATCGACAACCCTGAGGAAGCGGCGGCCCGGGTGGTAGCGCTGGAAACGCAGCTGGCTTCGCACCATTGGGACAACGTCACCCTGCGCGACCCGCAGAAGACGTACAACCTGAAGACCGCCGAGGAGGCTGCCGGGCTGTTCCCCCTGCTCGGGACCTGGTTCGACGCCGCCGGCATCGATGCCGACAAGCGGCAGGAAATTGTCGTCAGCACACCGGACTTCTTCACCGGGGCCAGCGGCCTGATCGAGTCGGAGCCCCTCGCGGTGTGGCAGGAATGGCTCGCCATGCGGGTCATCGGTGCCGCCGCACCCTATCTTTCGCAAGCCTTCGTGGACGCCAACTTCGCATTTTATGGAACCACCATCAGCGGCACGCCGCGGAACAAGGACCGCTGGAAGCGGGGGGTCGGCGTCGTCGAGGCAGCCCTCGGTGAAGCCGTTGGCCAGATTTATGTCACCCGGCATTTCCCAGAGGCACACAAGGCACGGATGCAGACCCTGGTGGCCAACCTCATCGAGGCCTACCGCCAAAGCATCACCGGCCTGGACTGGATGGGCGAAGACACCAAGGCCGAAGCCCTGCGGAAGCTCGCCGCGTTCCGCGCGAAGATCGGCTACCCGGACACGTGGATTGATTACTCTGCGGTGGAGATCGATCCGAAAGACCTGTTGGGGAACGTAGAGCGGGCCCACAATGCCGACGTCGACCGCCACCTCGACGAGGTAGGCAAGCCCGTGGACCTCAACAAATGGCTGATGACCCCGCAGACAGTCAACGCCTACTACCACCCGATGCTGAACGAGATCGTTTTCCCGGCCGCCATCCTGCAGCCGCCGTTCTTCACCGCGGACGCGGATGACGCCGTCAATTACGGCGGCATCGGGGCTGTCATCGGCCACGAGATCGGCCATGGCTTTGACGATCAGGGATCCCAGTTCGACGGCGGCGGCGCGCTGCGCAACTGGTGGACAGAGGAGGACCGGAAGGCCTTTGAAGAACTGACCGCCAAGCTCGTAGCCCAGTACGAGGCATTGTCCCCCTATGCGGCGCCTGGCCACAACGTCAACGGCAGGCTGACGCTCGGAGAAAACATCGGCGACCTCGGCGGACTGACCATCGCCTACAAGGCCTACCTCCTCAGCCTCGACGGCAAGGAACCGGAAGTCCTGGACGGGCTGACCGGACAGCAGCGCTTCTTCGCCTCGTGGGCGGCCGGATGGCGGCAGGTCATCAGGGCGGAGGAGGCCATCCGGAGGCTGGCCACGGATCCCCACTCCCCCAACGAGTTCCGGACCAACGCGATCGCGAAGAACCTGGATGCTTTCCACGAAGCGTTTGGCGTGACGGAACAGGACGGCATGTGGATGCCGCACGAGGACCGCGTCAGCATCTGGTAAATCCGACGCGAAAGGGCGGGCCTGCACAAATGTGCCGGCCCGCCCTTTCGCGTACTGCGGATTTACCGTCAGCCGGCGACGATGAGCTCGGGATTCGCCTGCTGGCAGACGGCGTCACCTGCCGTCTGGTTCACGATGTCCTCTGGCAGGGCCACGGCGCCATACAAGGCGCCGCGGGTGAAGTCGGGTACGAGATAAGCTTGCACGCCAACCAGGGCCGGGGCCGGCAGGACCTGTTCCGCGGGAATCCCGAGCAGCGCAGCCACGTCCGCCGCCACGTCCGCGAACTCGGGCCCGTAGTACACCACGGACTGGGCCACGGCTTGGGCTTCCAGCTGTCCGGTCTGGCTGAACCCACCCGCCACCAGGGCCTGGATGATCTCCTGAGCACGCCCGGGGACACCGCTGCCGTTTGCCACCGACACCGGCTGGAGTGCCTTGTCGTAGGGCGGCACCGGGGGCGCCGTTTCCGTCGGGGCGGCGGTGGGCGGAGCAGTTGCCGTGTCGGTTGGTGACGGCGACGGCGTGGTGGGCGCCGTGGGGTCGGTGAGGTCCACGTCCTTGCGGAGGGCCGAGAACAGCTGGGCGCCTGCCGGTTCGGCGATCTGCAGCCGATTCGGATCCAGCAGTGCCGGGGTGGTGGGAACGGCCACGAACGCGACTTTGCTGATGTCGATGTCCTTCAGCCGGTTCCCGATGGTGAGCAGGGACGGCACTGATGCCAGCCCCTCGTCCACGGTGAGGTTCTGCGTAACGGTGTCGGCAATCCGCAGCATCTTGCCGGGATCGGACAGGGTGCCATCGTCTTTGATCTTGCGCGTCAGGGAGGAGAGGAAGCCTTGCTGGGCCTTGATGCGCCCGAGGTCGCCGCCGTCGGCGAAGGCGTGCCTGGTCCGCAGGAAGGCAAGGGCCATTTCGCCTTCCACGGAAGACGTCCCTTTCGGGAGCCGGAGGCGTGAGTCAGGATCGAAAACGGCGTCGCTGATGCACACATCGACTCCGCCTACGGTGTTGGAGAGCTCCTTGACGGCGTTGAAATCGGCCATCATGAAGTGGTCCACTTCGAGCCCGGTGAGTTTGTTGACGGTGTCAACGGCACAGCCGACGCCCGCCTGGGCCATCGCCTCATTGATCATGACTCCGCTGCGGGCGGGGTAGACCTGGTTCGTCTCCTGGTCCTTGCACTGGGGAATGTCCACGAGCAGGTCGCGGGGGAAGCTGATGACGTTCACGCGCTTGTTGTCGGCGGAAATGTCCATCAGCATCATCACGTCCGACTGTCCGTAGCCGCTGGAGTCCTCGGCCGTGCCGTATTCGGAGTTCTTGCCGTCCCTGGTGTCAGAGCCAAGGATCAGGATCTGCATCCTGTCGTTGGAGTCGCTGACGGGCTTGGCAGTGCTGTCCCCTGCGGTGAGCGGTGCTTTGGAGATGTTGGACTGAAGGCGGAAGTACCAGTATCCGGCGAAGGCGAGGCCGCCCACCACCACCACGGTGACGAGCGCTGTGGCCACTTTCAGCCATACCGGCATCAGGCCCTGCGATCCAAGGTGGCGGGCGGCGCCCACCGCGGCACCTTCCGCGTGACGGGAAACTGGGCCTGATCCGGCTGACAGGTCAGCTCCGTACTCGCGCTTGTCGCGGCCTCGCACCACAGGGTGTACCTTCCTCTAAAATCTGAATCCGGCCCATTTTAGTAGTCCAGGCTGGGAAAAAGCCGGGTGCCCCGGTCCGGGACACCCGCTAAGACGTTCTCAGAAGCCTAGCTTGACCAGCTGCTTGGGGTCCCGTTGCCAGTCCTTGGCCACCTTCACATGGAGGTCAAGGTAGATCCGGGTGCCCAGCAGGGCCTCGATTCCCTTTCGGGCATTCGTGCCCACTTCGCGCAGCCTGCTGCCGCCCTTGCCGATGATAATGGCCTTCTGGGAGGGGCGTTCCACATAAAGGTTGACGCGCACGTCGAGGAGCTGGTTGTCCTCGGCCCGGCCTTCGCGGGGCACGATTTCGTCAACGACCACGGCCAGGGAATGGGGCAGCTCATCGCGGACGCCCTCCAGTGCGGCCTCCCGGATGAGCTCAGCCACCATCACGGCTTCCGGCTCATCGGTGAGTTCTCCACCGGGATACAGCGGAGGCGACGGCGGCATGTGGCTGATGAGCACATCGGCCACTGTGCCCACCTGGAAGCCGTCAGCGGCTGATACCGGAACGATGTCCTTCCAGCCATCGTCCCCGAAGACCTCACGACCAAGCGCAGCGACCGCGAGGAGCTGTTCCGTCAGCGCCTGGCGGTCCACGAGGTCCGCCTTGGTGACGATGGCGATAACCGGCTTATTGCCCACTGCCGCCAACTGGGCAGCGATGTATTTGTCGCCTGGGCCGATCTTTTCGTTGGCCGGCAGGCAGAACCCGATGGCGTCCACCTCGGCCAGGGTGTCTGCCACCAGGTCGTTGAGGCGTTTGCCCAGCAGTGTGCGGGGACGGTGCAGCCCCGGCGTATCCACCAGGATCAACTGGGCATCGTCGCGGTGGACGATCCCTCGGATGGTGTGCCGGGTGGTCTGGGGCTTGGCGGAGGTAATGGCCACCTTCTTGCCCACCAAAGCGTTGGTCAGGGTCGATTTCCCGGCATTCGGGCGCCCCACCAGGACCGAAAAGCCGGCGCGGAAGCCGCCAAAATCTTCAATGGAAGGGGCTTTACTTTTCTTGCTCACGTGGAACTCCCTGCTGGGTTGTTTCCGCCTCGTCGAGGAGGTCTTCAAGGTCAGTGTCTACTTTTGGTACGGCTGCCGCAACGATGTGGCTGACGCGGTTGCGGCGGCCTTCAAGCCGTTCGGCGCGCAGCGAGATGCCGCCCACCTCGACGGTGCTTCCTACGATCGGTACCCGGCCGAGGGCTTTCGCCAGCAGCCCGCCCACGGTGTCCACTTCGTCGTCGTCGAGTTCAATGTCAAAAAGCTCGCCGAGGTCATCGATGCTCATGCGGGAACTGACCCGGTAGGAGCCATCATCCAGGGCTACGGCTTCAGCGCTTTCGGTGTCGTATTCGTCCACAATCTCCCCGACGATCTCCTCGATGAGGTCCTCCAGGGTGACCAGGCCTGCCGTGCCACCGTATTCATCGATGACGATGGCCACGTGCGTGGATTCCTTCTGTAGCTCACGGAGCAGGTCGCTGACCGGCTTGGACTCCGGAACGTACCGCACCTCGCGGGCCAGGGATTCGACGGGCGGCGGCTCCTCGTCCGGCGCCAGTTCGTGCAGCGTTGCTGCGACGTCCTTCAAGTACACGATGCCCAGGATCTGGTCCGAGTTGTCCTGGATCACCGGAATCCGGGAATAGCCGGAGCGCAGGAACAGGGACATTGCCCGCCTGAGGCTGGACCCGGCGTCGATGCTGAGAATGTCAGTCCGGGGTACCATCACGGCGCGCACCAGCGTGTCGCCGAAGTCGAAGACGGACTGGATCATCTCAGCCTCGGTGTCCTCGATCATGTCCGATTCACTGGCCCGGTCCACAAGCTCGCGGAATTCCTGTTCACTGAAGAACGCCTCGTCCCCGCCGGGCGCACCGGGCGCGGCGGCACTGCCCAGTGCCACCAACCACGCCGGAATGGGACCAAGGACCCACGTGAGGAACCGGATAAGCGGCGCCGTGAACCTCACGACGGCGGCCGAATGGAGCCGGCCGAGTTGCCGGGGAGAAACGCCGACAATCACAAATCCGAGCACAGCCATGATGCCGGTGGCTGCCAGCCCGGCCAGCCAGACGTTGTCCAGCAGGCTATGCAGCAAGACGGCAACGGCCACTGCCGACGCCATCTCGAACCAGATCCGCCAGAACCTCAGGGCCCGGATGTGGGCCACCGGGTGGGCCATGATGCTCTTCATGGCGTTCCCGCGGCTCCTCAGGAGAGCCTCTTCGGCGTCGTGCCGTGGAAGGAAATTGAACGCGGCCTCCGCCGCGGTCAGGACGGCGGCAATGCTGAGGAAAGCCAGGGCCATGCCAACAAGGAGCAGGGGCGTCACTGCGTGGTCTCGGCGGGAGCTTCTTTGCCGGTGAAGCCGGACAGCAGTTCGCGCTGAAGCCCAAACATCTCGGCTTTTTCTTCGGGCTCTGCGTGGTCATACCCCAGGAGGTGGAGGATACCGTGGGTGGTCAGCAGGAGCATCTCATCCTGGAGGGAGTGCCCCGCGTTCTTCGCCTGGACCTTGGCAACCTGCGGGCAGACTGCAATGTCACCCAGCATTCCCTGCGGAGTCGGCCGGTCCGGAGTTCCGGGGGTTAGCTCATCCATGGGGACAGAGAGCACGTCGGTGGAACCGGGCTCGTCCATCAGCTCGATATGGAGCTTTTCCATGGCGGGTTCATCCACCAGGAGAATCGACAGTTCGGCCTGCGGGTGGATAAAAAGCTGGCCAAAGATGTACCTGGACAGCGCAACCAGCTCAGCCTCGTCCACCTGGATACCGGATTCGTTGTTTACTTCAATGCTCATGCGCGCTCCCCCTGCTTTTCACGGCCTACCGAATGTTTCACCCGGTTCCGCTGGACGTCGTCCCAGACGCCGTAGGCCTGCACGATGTCACCGACAAGGCGATGGCGTACGACGTCCGTGGCATCCAGGACGGAGAAGTTGATGTCTTCGATGCCGCGCAGGATCTCCTCCACGATCCGGAGCCCGGAACGCGTGCCAAACGGCAGGTCCACCTGGGTGACGTCGCCGGTGACCACCATTTTGGAACCAAAGCCCAGCCTGGTCAGGAACATCTTCATCTGTTCCGGCGTGGTGTTCTGCGCTTCATCGAGGATGATGAAGGCGTCGTTGAGCGTGCGGCCGCGCATGTAGGCAAGCGGTGCCACTTCGATGGTGCCGGCGGCCATAAGCCGTGGGATGGACTCTGGGTCCATCATGTCGTGCAGCGCGTCGTAGAGGGGACGGAGGTAGGGGTCGATTTTGTCGCTGAGCGTACCGGGCAGGAAGCCAAGCCGCTCGCCGGCTTCGACAGCCGGCCGGGTCAGGATGATGCGGCTGACTTCCTTCTGCTGAAGCGCCTGGACGGCCTTCGCCATGGCCAGGTAGGTCTTGCCGGTACCGGCGGGCCCAATGCCGAAAATCACCGTGTTGGCGTCGATGGCGTCCACGTAGTTTTTCTGGTTCAGCGTCTTGGGCCGGATAGTCCGGCCCCGGCTTGAAAGGATGTCATGGGTCAGGACATCGACCGGGTTCTGCAGGGACTGGCTCCGCAGCAGCGCCACCAGTTGCTGCAGCACCGCGGGGCTGATCACCGTGCCGCGCGCTACCAGGCCCCGGACCTCCTGAAGCAGCCGCATGATCCTGGGAACATCGGCGGCCGGTCCGCTGATGGACAGTTCGTTGCCCCGCACGTGGAAGTTGACGGCCGGGAACTGTTCTTCGATGAAGCGAAGCGCCTCGTCGTGGCTGCCGAGCGACTGGACCATCTGATCGGAGTTATCAAAAACAACCACCTCCGTCCGGATGCCGGGAAGGGTGTGCGGAAATTCTCCTGCGGTGCGCTCAGTGTTCAGCCGGCGCTTTCCGTTCGCTGATTCAGTCATGGTGCTGGCCCGCAGGCCTGTGGTCCCCTCCAGTTCAAATACGGCACACCGCAGACCGCCGGGGCATGATCCCATGCCCGCCGGAGGTCTCCGGATTCATACCATCTTACGCCAGCACGACGCTGTCAGCGGCTGTGGGGAACCTTCTGCCCGTGTCAGGACGGCCCATGGGGTCGGGAAGTTGCCGTCATTAGGTATCAACTTCATATCGGCCTCATATCGTTCCCGTTGCAGTTGTACTGGGCGGCCGGATTGGGCCGTCGGGGCGAGTTTCCTTATGCGATGCTGGAAATCAAGGCCGTCCGGGGACCGGCTACATCATCGTTGCCAGGAAGGATAGTGCCATCACAGTGCCGGGACCAGAAACGCCCCTTGCCTTGGGACCTGCCCCCGGGCGCATCCGCTCCGCCACCCTGCTGGGCCTCCTGCCGGCCGTTTTGATCCTCACGGGCTGCATCGCGGATCCAGGGCCGGTGCCCACCGTGGCACAGAATACAAGCCAAGGCACCGAGATCACCTCGCCCGGGGTGCCGGCCACCAGCGCACCGCTGGAGACCACACAGTCATCGAACAAGGCGCCCGTCTATTGGATCGGCCGCAGCAACAGCAACGTTTTCCTGTACCGCGAGTTCAGGGACGTGCCTGAACAGGAGAACCCGGTCACCAGGGCCCTGCGTGCCATGATGTCCGACAAACCACTGGACCCGGACTTTTTCACCCCGTGGCAGAACCCCGAGAAACTGGCCACATCCATTTCGGGTAAGAACGTCATCACCGTGGACGTCTCGGAGGACGCCTTCAACAGCAACCTCGATGCCGACATGGCCGGCCGCGCCATCCAGCAGCTGGTTTACACGGCCACTGCTGCCGGCGCGAGTTCCGGCCTCATCGACGCCGGCCAGCAGATCCAGGTGATGATCCTCGTCGACGGGCACACGGATTATCTTGCCTTCGACCACGTACGCCTTGGCACGCTCATGTCCCGCACCCCGGGGATGGTGGCGCCGGTCTGGATCATCGATCCGCAAGAGGACGTGGAAGTCGCTGATGGCAGCGTCAAGATCACCGGCCGCAACATCCTGCCCGGCGGCAAGCTCCGCTGGCGGATCCTGCGGGAGGAAGACAACGGAGACAAGGCGCCTTATCTGACCGGTGAAACCACCGCCGCGGCAGAGGCTGCCCAGTCCGGTGTATTTACCTTGGCCTTGACCCTCACGCCGGGCAACTACGAGCTTCGCGTCGCGCAGGCGGACACGTCAGGAAACGACCAGGAGCTGAACGTTGATACCCGCAGCTTCAGCGTGCGCTAGCTTTACCCTTAGCGGGCCGGTTCGGACCAGCGGCCCAACACATCGCTGGCCAGGACCAGCGCAGCGGGCCCGGCGGTGGACGATCTGAGGACGTGGTGCCCCAGAAGCGCCGTTACTGCACCGGCACTGCACAGCCTGGTCACTTCGCGCGGACTGATCCCCCCTTCGGGTCCCACGATAAGCAGGATTTCGCGGGGTTCGCTGCCGTTCGCAGCCGCCTGCCAGGTCTCCAAAACGGAGCGTAGCGGCCGGACGGCGTCCTCGTGCAGGATGATTGCGAGGTCCGCCGCACCGGCCGCGGCAGCAAGTCCGGGGGTTTCGACGGCGGCGCGCACCTCAGGGATCCAGGCCCGCCTGGCCTGCTTGGCAGCCGCCGTGGCCACCGACTGCCATTTGGCATGTGCCTTGGCTGCCCGCTCACCCTTCCACCTCACGATGGACCGTTCGGACTGCCACGGGATGACTGCGTCAATCCCCAGCTCGGTGGCCGTCTCGACGGCGAGCTCGTCGCGGTCGCCCTTGGCCAGCGCCTGCACCAGAACCAGCCGGATCTCCGGTTTTTCTTCGACCGTCAGCGCCGAGCACTCCACCGTCAGCTCCGACGGCGATACCGCCACCACTGTTCCGGTCAGCCGCTTGCCGGCCCCGTCCGCGATGTCCACGGCTTCGCCGGGGGCAAGCCGCTTAGCTGCCACTGCGTGCCGCGCCTCAGGCCCAAGCAGGACAAAGTGGCCGCCCAGGACCATGTGGTCCAGCGTCCCGGGAGCGCTGAAGAAAACCGGATTGCTCACCGCTACAGGTTACCGAGCCGGTCCCGCAGCTTGGCGAAGACGCCGCCGCTGGCGGCAAGTTTGCCTTCGGTGAACTGCTCGCCGCGCAGTTTCGCCAGCTGCCGCAGCAGGTCTTCCTGCGCCGAATCCAGCTTGGCGGGGGTCTCTACCTGGAGGTGGACCTTGAGGTCGCCGCGGCCATATCCGCGAAGATGGGTCACGCCGAGGCCGCGCAAGGTGATGATCTCCCCTGACTGGGTTCCGGACTTGACGTCGATTTCCTGCAACCCGTCGAAGGTCTCCAGGGAAAGTTCGGTGCCCAGCGCGGCAGCGGTCATCGGGATGTTGAGCGTTGCATGGAGGTCGTCGCCGTCACGCACGTAGGTGGCGTCGTTGTTGACCCGGATTTCAACGTACAGGTCGCCTGCGGGGCCGCCGGCCGGACCTGCCTCGCCCTGGCCCGAAAGCTGGATGCGGGTTCCGGTGGCTACACCGGCAGGCACTTTAATGGTCATGGACCGGCGGCTGCGGATCCGCCCCTGCCCGCTGCATTCGTTGCAGGGATCCTTGATCACGGTGCCGAAGCCTTCACAGCTGCCGCAGGGAGCGGCCGTCATGACCTGGCCCAGGATGGAGCGGACCGCGCGCTGGACCTGGCCGCTGCCGCCGCAGATATCGCAGCGTTCAGGGTGGCTACCCTCGCGGCAGCAGGAGCCGTTGCACGTGGGGCAGACGACGGCGGTGTCCACTTCGAGTTTCTTGTTGACCCCGAATACGGCGTCGCGGAGTTCGATCCGGACACTGATGAGGGCGTCCTGTCCACGCCGGACGCGTGAGGCCGGACCGGACGATCCCCCGGCGCCGAAGAAGGTGTCAAAGATGTCCTGGAAGGCGAAGCCCTGCCCGGCGTATCCGCCGCCGCCGAAGCCGTTGTCGGTGCCGTTTTCGTTGCCGGTGGTGTCGTAGACCCTGCGTTTCTGCGGGTCGGAGAGCACCTCGTAGGCGTGGGTCACGGCCTTGAAGCGGTCCGAGGCATCCTCACCGGGGTTGACGTCCGGGTGGAGCGTGCGGGCCAGCTTGCGGTAGGCCTTCTTGATCTCTTCCCCGGTGGCTTCCGGCGAGACTCCAAGGACGTCGTAGTGGCTGCTCAAAGTTCGTATCTCTTCCTGTTTGTACTGCTGCAGTCGGACTGCTTGCACTGCTCTTCTTGCCTGGGGCCCGGCCAGGTGCTGTTCAGGGGCCCAGAATCCTCGACAGATAGCGGGCCACGGCCCTGACTGCTGCCATGGTGGTGGGGTAATCCATCCGGGTGGGACCGAGCACACCGATCTTGGCTGTGCTGTCCGGGCCGTACGCCGTCGCGACCACCGACGCTTCGGCGAGTCCGTCGTACGGATTTTCGCGGCCGATGCTGACCGTCACGCCGCGCGGATCCTGTGCCATCTCGCTCAACAGGCGCAGCATAACCACCTGTTCCTCGAGTGCTTCCAGCACCGGTCCGATACTGAGGGGGAAATCAACGTTGGACCGTGCGAGGTTGGCGGTGCCGGCCATGACCATGCGGTCTTCGCGGCTGCTGTGGGCAAGGACCTCCAGACCCTGCGCCAGGGCCTGCGCAGCCTGCCGCTGTCCCGGGCCGATCCCGGAAACAACTGCCGGAAGCGACTGGGACAGCTGGCTCAGCGGCGTCCCGGCGAGTGAGCCGAGGAACCTGCCCCTGATGCCGGCCAGGGCGTCGTCACCAAGGTCCTGGCCGACGTCGACCACCTTCTGCTCCACCTTGCCGGTGTTGGCGATCAGGACAACAAGGACCTGGCGGGGGGCCAGCAACACAAACTCGACGTGGCGGATCGTGGCGCGGCTCAGGTGCGGGTACTGGACCACTGCCACCTGGTTGGTCAGCTGTGACAGCAGCCGGACAGTGCGCTCCAGGACGTCGTCGAGATCGTCGGGGCCCTCCAGGAGCGTCTGGATGGCGCGGCGTTCAGCCGGTGACAGGGGTTTCATGGCCGAGATCTGGTCCACAAACAGCCGGTAGCCCTTGTCCGTGGGGATTCGTCCGGCGCTGGTGTGCGGCGCCGTGATGAGGCCGTCATCCTCGAGTGCGGCCATGTCGTTGCGGATGGTGGCGCTGGACACGCCCAGGTGGTGGCGCTCGACCAGCGCCTTCGATCCCACCGGTTCACGGGAGTGCACGTAGTCCTCAACGAAGGCACCCAGTACTTCAAGTTTGCGCGGCTCGCTCACACTCCACCTCCATCCATGGTCATAGGCCGCCGGTTTCCCCGGCGCGTGCACCTGCCGCTGTCTCGGCGCGGCTTAGCACTCGACATGCCTAAGTGCTAACAGTCTAATATGACTCACCCCGTTGTTAGCATTGGTACCGCTCCGGGCGAAATTCCGGGCCAGGATCTAGGCAAGGCGGAACACATCCATGCAGTACCAGAACTGGGGTCCCCAGGAGATCGCCGCCCCCGTGAGGAATCAACTCCCTGAGGTCCCGGTAGAGCGCGGCATGGTCCTGGAAGAGGTCCAGTCCGGCTGGGTGGGCGCTGTGACGCGGGTCGAGAAGTCAGGCGGCATGCATGTGGTGGCGCTCGAGGACCGGCGCGGCAAATCACGGTCGTTCCGGCTCGGATTCGGTTTCCTCCTGGAAGGGCAGCCCATCCGGCTGATGCCTCCGGCGCCGCGGCAGGCCACGGTCCCCGCCGGACGGACGGCCTCGGGCTCGGTCCGGGTGGCCGGCCAGCGCGCCCAGGTGGCCAAGGCCAGCAGGATTTGGGTGGAAGGAAAGCACGACGCCGAACTGGTGGAAAAAGTCTGGGGAGACGACCTCCGCGTCGAGGGCATCGTCGTCGAGCCTCTGCATGGAATTGACGATCTCGCCGCGGCCGTGTCCGACTTCGCACCGGGGCCGGGCCGCCGGCTTGGGGTGCTCGTTGACCACCTTGTGCCGGACTCCAAGGAATCGCGGATTGCGGACGCCGTGATGGCGTCCCCGGGCGCTGCCGGCAATGTGCTCATTGTTGGCCATCCGTACGTTGACGTGTGGCAGGCTATCCGGCCGGCCGTGCTGGGAATTGAACGCTGGCCCGTGGTCCCCCGCGGGCAGGACTGGAAGACGGGTATCCTGGCCGCGTTCGGCTGGCCGCATTCCACGAAGGAAGACATCGGCCTGGGTTGGCAGAAACTACTGGGGGCGGTCCGCAGCTACGCCGACCTTGAAGCATCGCTGCTGGGCAGGGTGGAGGAGGTCATCGACTTCCTGACCGTCCCCTAGCAGTATTCTTGGTACTGCAGATGCCCGTGCGCTTGAGCCCGGCACCCTGTAAGTTTGAATGTTCTACACCCCCGCACATTGCTTTTCGAAGGAAGACACCGTGGCAGAAAACGCACACGAACACAGGGACAACCAGGGCGGCCAGGGCCGCTCCGAGTACCATGGCGTTCCGGCAAATGCGCTGCCGCTCACGGCCAGCGAAGACCGGCAGTGGGCAACCCTGGCGCATTTCGGGGGAATCCTCGGGTGCGTCCCGTCACTGCTGATCTACCTCATCTTCCGGGACCGGGGACCGTTTACGGCCCAGGAGTCCAAGGAGGCGCTGAACTTCAGCCTGCCGCCCACCATCGCGGCCGTTGTGGCCAACCTTTTGGTGTTCATCCCCGTTGTCGGCAATATCTTCGCCGTGATTGCCACACTCATCTGGATCGCGCTGACGTGCTTCTCCGTTGCCGCCGGCATCCACGTGAACCGCGGCCAGCCGCATCGCTACCAGTACAACCTGCGCTGGATTAAGTAGTCCCCACCGGCACCCTAGCCTCGCAAGTCCGCACCGGCTCCCTGCCCTCGCAAGCTCGTGCCGGGGCCCTCGCCGGAGCGGCTCCACGGCCAGGGAACCCTGCGTGCGTGGGCCCACACCGGCACGCGCACGCTTGACGGTCTCAGTCCGGCAGGATCCTGCGGACCACGGCATCAGCGAGCAAGCGGCCCTTCAGCGTCAGGACGAGGCTTCCCCGGAAAGCCGAGGCAGGGTCCGCCAGGCCGTCCGCAATGAGTCCGGCCACCGCTTTCCGGCCCGACTCCCCCAGCGAACCGATGCCCACACCTGAGACGAGCCGCGCCTCGAGCATGATCCGTTCCAGATCCCGGGTGCCGTCGTCGAGCGTTTCCCGCCCTGCTGCCGGTGAGAGTCCCTGGGCCAGCCGGCCGGCGTAGGCGGTGGGGTGCTTGACGTTCCACCAGCGCACGCCGCCCACATGCGAGTGGGCCCCGGGACCGATGCCCCACCAGTCGTCGCCGCGCCAGTACGCCAGGTTGTGCCGGCATGCCTGCTCCGGCGTCCGTGACCAGTTGCTGACCTCATACCAGCTGAGTCCTGCTTCGCGGATCAGCTGGTCGGCGAGTTCGTACTTGTCGGCGTGGTCGTCGTCGTCGATTCCCGGGACTTCGCCGCGGCGGATCTGGGCGGCGAGCTTGGTGCCGTCCTCCACGATCAGCGCGTAGGCACTGATGTGGTCGGGCTGGTAGGACAGTGCTGTTTCGAGGGAATAGCGCCAGTCGTCCAGCGACTCTCCCGGTGTTCCATAGATCAGGTCCAGGCTCACAGCCAGTCCGGCGTCCCGCGCCCATTGCACCACCTGCGGCACGCGGCTGGGGGTGTGGGTTCGGTCCAGGACCTTGAGCACATGGGGAACGGCGGACTGCATGCCGAAGGAAACCCTGGTAAAGCCGGCGCCTTTGAGGACGGCAAGGGATTCCGGCGTGACAGAGTCCGGGTTGGCCTCGGTGGTGACCTCAGCTCCGGGTTCCAGGCCCCACTCGTTGATGGCAGCTCCGAGAATGCGGGCCAGGTCCTCGGCCGGAAGCAGCGTTGGCGTCCCACCGCCGAAGAACACGGTACTCAGCGGCCGGTCCGGAATTCCGGAGTTCCGCAGCACTGCTGCCGCGAAGTCCACCTCGGACACGGCGGTGGCGGCGTAGGCGTCCTGCGACGCGCCGCCTCCCAGCTCTGTGGCCGTGTAGGTATTGAAGTCGCAGTATCCGCACCGGACGGCGCAGAACGGAATGTGCACATACAGGCCGAACGCCCGGTCGGCCGAACCGTCCGCTGCCTGGGCAGGCAACAGACCGTCCGACGGCGCGGGGTCGCCGAGGGGAAGAACGCTAGGCACGGGTGCGGCCTCCGGTGGTTCCGGCCACAATCATCACTACTTCTTGGCCTTGTCCTTGGACTCGTCGGTGGTCAGTGCGGCGATGAAGGCTTCCTGCGGGACCTCGACGCGGCCCACCATCTTCATGCGCTTCTTGCCTTCCTTCTGCTTCTCCAGCAGTTTCCGCTTTCGGGAAATGTCACCGCCGTAGCACTTGGCAAGAACGTCCTTGCGGATCGCCCGGATGCTTTCCCTGGCGATGATCCTGGAACCGATGGCAGCCTGGATGGGCACCTCGAACTGCTGGCGGGGAATCAGTTCCCGCAGCTTGGTGGTCATCATCACACCGTAGGCATAGGCCTTGTCCCGGTGCGTGATGGCCGAGAACGCATCCACCTGCTCGCCCTGGAGCATGATGTCCACTTTCACGAGGTCGGCTACCTGCTCGCCGTCCGCCTTCCAGTCCAGCGATCCGTAGCCGCGGGTCTTGGACTTAAGGATGTCGAAGAAATCGAAGACGATCTCGGCCAGTGGCAGCCGGTACCGGATTTCGACCCTGTCCTCGGACAGGTAGTCCATGCCGCCCATCACGCCGCGGCGGCTCTGGCACAGCTCCATGATGGCGCCCACGAATTCGTTCGGCGCCAGGATCGTGGCCGAAACCATCGGCTCACGGACCTCGGCGATCTTGCCGGAGGGGTATTCGCTGGGGTTGGTCACATGGACCACCTTCTTGTCCTCCAGCGTCACCTCATATTCCACGTTGGGGGCCGTGGAAATCAGGTCAAGGTTGTATTCGCGTTCCAGCCGTTCCCGGGTGATTTCCAGGTGGAGCAGCCCCAGGAAGCCCACCCGGAAGCCGAATCCCAGCGCGGCGGACGTTTCGGGCTCATACACCAGCGCGGCGTCGTTGAGCATCAGCTTCTCCAGCGCATCGCGGAGCACCGGATAGTCCGTGCCATCCAGCGGGTACAGGCCGGAGAAGACCATGGGCTTGGCGTCCGCATAGCCGGGAAGGGAATCTGAGGCAGGCTTGGCAAGGTTGGTGACGGTGTCGCCGACCTTGGACAGCCTGACGTCCTTCACACCGGTGATGAGGTAACCGACTTCGCCGACGCCCAGGCCCTTGGAAGGGGTGGGTTCCGGGGAGCTCACGCCGATCTCGAGGAGTTCGTGAGTGGCCCTGGTGGACATCATCTGGATGCGTTCGCGGGGGTGCAGCATGCCGTCAACCACGCGCACGTAGGTGACCACGCCGCGGTAGGTGTCATAAACGGAGTCGAAGATCATGGCGCGGGCAGGGGCGTTGGCATCGCCCACGGGTGCCGGCAGGTCACGGACGATTTTGTCCAGCAGCGCCTCGACACCCATGCCGGTTTTGCCGGAGACGCGGAGCACGTCGTCGGGATCGCCGCCGATCAGGCTTGCCAGTTCGGCGGCGTACTTTTCGGGCTGGGCGGCCGGGAGGTCGATCTTGTTCAGGACCGGGATGATGGTGAGGTTGTTTTCCATCGCCAGGTAGAGGTTGGCGAGCGTCTGGGCTTCAATGCCCTGGGCCGCATCAACAAGGAGCACCGCACCTTCGCAGGCCGCGAGCGAGCGGGAGACCTCGTAGGTGAAGTCCACGTGGCCGGGAGTGTCGATCATGTTCAGCGCGTAACTGGTGCCATCGAGTTCCCAGGGCATACGGACGGCCTGGGACTTGATGGTGATGCCGCGCTCGCGCTCGATGTCCATCCGGTCCAGGTACTGGGCCTTCATGTCGCGGGACTGGACCACTCCGGTGTACTGCAGCATCCGGTCGGCCAGGGTGGACTTACCGTGGTCAATGTGCGCGATGATGCAGAAATTCC
>JBKKDH010000242.1:0-4131 GCA_046708445.1 Arthrobacter sp. | reverse complement strand
GCGGTCAACATGGCGGCGCTGCGGCACGCCCACAAACTGGGCGCTGATGACGTCATCTTCACCTCCTCCGACGGCCGCGTCCTGGAGGGTCCCACCTCCACCGTGCTGCTCGCGCACCTGGAAACGTCCGACGACGGCGCGCGCCAGGTCAAGCGGCTCATCACACCGCAGCTGGACAGCGGCATCCTTGCCGGAACGTCCCAGGGGGCGCTCTTCACCGCCGCCAAAGCCGCGGGCTGGGAACTTGGCTACGGACCCCTGGAGCCGCAGGACCTTCTGGATGCGGACGCTGTCTGGCTCATTTCCAGCATCCGGCTGTTGGCTCCCGTGAACCACATCGACGGCAAGGAAATCGGAACGCCGGCTGTCCAGAAGCAGCTGACGGCCGAACTGAGCGAGCTGTTCGCCGGGATCAAGTAGGCCTCCCTCCGCGAGGGGGGCTCTGTCAGTACCTGTACCAGCAGGACCTTCCCCGCAGCTGCAGCAGGGGGTTTGCTGGATAAGTAGCGATACCGCTCCCATGTCTTCCACCCACCCAATCGATCCCAATGCCCAACTCACGGAGAACAATGCTTACCGCCAATGCTTACGCCGCCCCGTCCGCAACGGGTGACCTGGTCCCCACCACCATCGAACGCCGCGACGTCGGCGCGCATGACGTATTGATCGAGATCAAGTTCGCCGGCATCTGCCACTCCGACATCCACACCGTCCGCGGTGACTGGGGACCCCAGCAGTACCCGCTGGCCCCGGGCCACGAAATCGCCGGCATCGTCACCGAGGTCGGTTCCGCTGTCACCAAGCACGCCGTCGGCGACCGCGTGGGCGTGGGCTGCATGGTCAATTCCTGCCGCGAATGCGTCAACTGCCAAAAGGGCGAGGAGCAGTACTGCCTCAAGGGCAACGTCGGCACCTACGGCGCCGTCGACCGCGACGGCACCATCACCCAGGGTGGCTACTCCACCCACGTAGTGGTGACCGAAGACTTCGTGGTCACCATCCCCGAAGGCCTCGAGCTCGACGTCGCCGCTCCCCTGCTGTGCGCGGGCATCACCACGTACTCCCCGCTGCGCCACTGGGGTGCGGGTCCCGGCAAGAAGGTTGCCGTCGTCGGGCTCGGCGGGCTCGGCCACATGGCCGTCAAGATCGCCCACGCCATGGGCGCCGAGGTCACCGTGCTGTCGCAGTCGCTGAAGAAGCAGGAGGACGGCCTGAAGCTGGGCGCGGACCACTACTACGCCACCAGCGACGAGACCACGTTCACGGACCTGGCCAACACGTTTGACCTGATCATCAACACCGTCAGCGCACCGATCGATATCAGCGCGTTCCTGCAGCTGCTGACCCTCGACGGCGCCCTGGTGAACGTGGGCGCCCCGGCCGAGCCCCTTCCGGTCAACGTCTTCTCCCTGATCCTGGGCCGCCGCTCCTTCGCTGGCTCCGCGATCGGCGGCATCCGCGAGACCCAGGAAATGCTCGATTTCTGCGCCGAGCACAACCTCGGTGCCGAGATCGAGGTGATCCCGGCGAGCAAGATCAACGACGCCTACGAGCGCGTCCTTGCCTCAGACGTGCGCTACCGGTTCGTGATCGACACGTCGACGCTCTAACCATCGGGTGCGGTCAGGGAACCTGCGGGTTCAGGCAGGTTCCCCGGCCCGGTAGTCGAAGCGCCCCAGGACGGCGCTGCCGTCTCTCACGGACAGCCCAATAACCCGGCCGGTGAATCCTCCCGCCACTTCGGTGGAAAGGTACCGGCCGTCGAGCATAGCCAGGACGGTCAGCTGCCCGCCCCGTTGGAAACCGAGCGAGACCTCGTCCGGGCCGTAATTCTTTCCTGGCTGCCCGGCGTTGGGTGACCTATCGCTGACGATCACAAGCTGCACCGGGCTCTCAGCTTTCTCGCCGCCGTCAAGGGGTTCGCAGGCGGCCCCGGCCAACTCCTGCTGCAGGGGTCCGATCCGGGCGACGGCGCGGACAGTGCGCCCGTCCGTTTCCACCCTGTACCAATGCGCGGCATCGATCCGCAGTTCCAGCCTGGCCGTGGCACCGTCCATGGGCTGGACCAAGGCACGCACCGTCCACGCCTCGTCCCTGACGCGGGTGGCCAGCAGTGGTGCGTCATCCCCATTGCCGCCCCCGTAGCCGCTATCACTGATCAGCCGGCCTTCTGGATGCTGTGCAGTGAACGACGCCGGGTCCTCCCCGGGTGCGATCCAGCGCAGGTGCAGTTCCCCTGAGCGAAAATCGTCGGTGAACGCCGTGTCCACGCGGGGCACCTCGAAGCGGTCCTCCTGGAACGCCGGCCAGCCCCGGTCCCACGTGATGCCTGCCAAGAAAGTCTCCCTGCCCAACACGTGGTAGCCGGGGACGGAACCGCGGGGACGCACGCCCAAGTAGACGGCGGCCCAGTCTCCCGCAGCAGTCTGGACCAGGTCCGCGTGTCCGGTGTTTTGGGCTACGGCAGCGGTACTCCGGTGGCTGAAAATCGGGTTGTCCGGGTGCGGCTCAAAAGGCCCCTCCGGCGTGGAGCTCCGGCTCACCGACACCGCGTGGCCACGCTCGGTGCCGCCCTCGGCCAGCAGCAGATACCACCAGTCCCCGATCTGATACAGGTGGGGTCCCTCGGGGAAGGCCAGCCCGGTCCCCTGCCACACCTTCCTGGGCGGCTCAAGCAGCGTGCCCGCCTGTGGATCCAGCCGGGCCTGGACAATGCCGGACTCGTGGTCGGCCGGGCCGAAACCCACCCACGTCAGATAGCAGCTTCCGCCTGCGTCCCAGGCAAGGTCCGGGTCGATGCCGCGGGTTCCGGGAATCTGCACCGGGTCGCTCCAGGGGCCAGCCGGATTGTCCGCCGTCAGGAGCAGGTGGCCGCCGCCGAACTCGCTCATATTGGTGGTGACGAACCAGAAGATGCCGTTGTGGTAGCGCAGCGTTGAGCCGAAGATGCCACCGGACGGCCGCCTGTCTCCCGCTGCGAACTGGGAGCGCAGTGTCAGGATGTTTCCCATCTGTTCCCAGGTGACCAGATCCCGGCTGTGGAACACCGGAGCCCCGGGAAAGTACTCAAAGCTTGACGTGGCCAGGTAGTAGTCGTCACCGGCGCGGCAAATGGTCGGATCCGGAAAGAATCCGGGGATGACCGGTGTTGTTGAGCCAGGGAAGTAAGGAGCCGGGAAGGAAGCGGGAAGCCCGGCCCGCCGATCTTCCCCCAATACGTCGTCCGTCATCGCTGTCCGCCCTAAATCGGGGCCTGTAGTGAGCCAGCAGGCCGGGAGATTCAACCCTAAGGACCACCGCCGCCGCGGGGAAACCGGTCTTTTCATTGACTGGAAGCGGTGGTTATGGGCACCGAGCCCACGGACCGCTACCCTGTTGGCCCGGCGGCAGGAGCCGTAAGGTGTGGATCATGACCTCCACTGAAATGCCTGACGACAAACTGACGTTCGACGAGTGCTGGGAGCTGCTGGCTGACGAAACGCTGGGGCGGATGGCCGTCATCGTGGACGACCATCCGGAGATCTTCCCCGTGAATTTTGTGCTGGACCGCCGTAGCCTCGTGTTCCGCACGGCCGGAGTCACCAAGCTCTGGGGCGCACTGACGGAAAAGCCGGCAGCGCTGGAAACTGACGGTTACGACCCGCACACAGAAACAGCCTGGAGCGTGGTGGCCCGCGGCGACATCGAAGTGATCGAGGACCCGGACGAAAAGTCCGCCGTAGACAACCTCAACCTGGAGCCGTGGCACCCCGGAACCAAGAGCCACTACGTCCGGCTCACCCCGCGCGCCCTGACCGGGCGCCGTTTCAAAGTCAACAAGCCGGACGTATGGAACACGAGGTTGTCCGACCGTCGTCGCTCTTCATTCGAGTAGCGCTGCGCCGCGCGCAGACGCTTCATGGGCCCTGCAACCGTCAGGACGGAACGGCGGCAGTCCGGGAAAGTTGCGTCTCCAGTCCGGACAGCAGGATGGTGATCCCCTGGTCCAGCTCCGCTTCGCCATCGTAGTTAGCCAATACCGGAGCCAGTGCCCGGAGCCGGGGGAAGTCCTTGGCAGGCAGGCGGTGCAGTCCAAGTCGCAGGAGCGCTTCGTTTTCCTCGGGGTCCACGATGTACTCCTGGAGTTCGTTG
>JBKKDH010000241.1:0-3126 GCA_046708445.1 Arthrobacter sp. | reverse complement strand
AGTCTCCGAAGGCCAGCAGCAGGTGTTCTTTGCCGTCGGCCAGGCCGTGGAACGTCAGGACGTCGGCGACGGCGGTGAAGCCGTCCGCGAAACGCAACGGAACGGTCACCCGGCTGCGGACTGTCGCAGGGGCGGTCATGGACGCGGCGATGGACTCGAAAAAGGTGGTCATCCGGGATTCCTTGCACTCGAATCAAGTGAAGCATTTACTTGAAGCTTAAAGTAAATACATGCGCAAGTGATTGACGGTGCAAGTAAATTGGATGGTTTCCAGGTGTGCCGGTGCGACCCCGTCCTGGATTGGCCGGGCGGAGCGTGCCGGCCGCGCGTCAGCCGGCCAGTTCGGAGCGGCGGTGGCGCAGTTCCCGCAGCGCACCGTTGAGGGGTGACCCAGAGAACGGAAGGGTCTCCAAGGGCGCGGCCTTCGCGGCGCCCAGCGCGAGCATGTTCGCCGATTCAGCGGCCCGCCGGGGCAGGCCGATCTCTTCCGCGAACTGCGCCCAATGGAGGGCCTTGAGATTCTTCAGTTTCCCGGCAACGGGCAGGGCTACGGTGTCGTCCCCATAAACCAGGGTGCAGGGCACGTCGTAGATCGGGGCGATGACGAACCCGCCATGGCGGCCGCCCAGGATGGAGGCATTTTTGGCGTGCAGGTCCCCGTTGCCGGTCAGCCACGCGAAGACGAACTGCAGATACAGATTCCGAATGGCCACCGCCGGCGCCTTGCAGGCACCGGCCAGGGCAATGACCACTTCCTCCGCATTGACGTTGTACTTGGACGACGGCGGCAACCCCAGCACCTGTGCAGCGTCTTCCATTTGCAGGGGGAGCCACTGGCCGTCGCTGTATACCCGGTCAAAACGTGTCACCAGCAGCCCGTCCAGGCCGTTCCGGTCCTGAACCGCCGCCGCCGTCGAGACCGGAATTTTCAGGGCTTTGGCAGCAGTCAGGTGGAGGATCTCGTTCCGGACCAGGTGTGGATGGTTGGGCGGGTCCAGCTTCAGGATGTACCGGCCATTGCGGGCTGCGAGCGGGGCGGAGAGCATGGACGCGCTGGCCTTCGGCTGGACGCCCGGAAGGGCGTGCAGATCCACGGCCTGGGCCAGTGTGCTGAAGTCCAGGTTTTCCAAGTCTGCCGCGTCGGCCAGTGGTTCGGGGTCGCTCGGAGACTTGCCAGCGGGGACGATCTGGACGTCCCCCGGAACGTCTGCTCCCACGGCCATCAGCAGCGTCAGTTCATCGTTGAAGCTGGTCTTTGCTGCCTCCTTCAGGACCGTAAGTCTGTGGCCTTCCGGGAGCAGGCCCGCGAAAAATGCCGGCAGGCCACCCCCGGGCGTCTTAACCGGCTCCGTATCGAGAGGTAGTGTCGTGGCCACCGCGGGTTGCCCTGAGGCCCTGTAGGAGGGATCGTACGTGAACTCCGTCCCGCCACCGGCGGTCCGGGTGATGTGTGCGGCGAGCGCACCCTGTTTGTACACATCGGCGGCACGCAGGAAGCGCAGCCGTTGAAGGTCGGCGGCCATTAGCCGGCGCTCAGGTGCAGGCCGAGGGTGTTAACGACGGCGACGACGGCGGCCAGCGTCGGATTGCCCGCTCCGGTTTCGATGGCCCGGACCGTCCGCTCCGAGACGCCAGCCAGGTCAGCCAGCTCGCCTTGGGTCAAAGCGGCCTCCCGGCGGGCCGCGCGGACGGACTCGCCGATTGCCTTCGTGTCAATCATCGCGACTCCGATCCGGCAGGATGCTGCCGTTCCAGGTGCCGGCACACTCAAGTCTGCCGCAAACTAACCAATTCGGCAATATGCTGCCGATTGGTGGCTCAGTTGGGCTGAAACCGGGAGACTAAATCAATATCGGCAGGATGCTGCCGAAGGCACCCGAAGATTACGTCGAGTCCTTGCGGAAGGGGATGCTGATGGGGATACGGCCAGCGAGTCTGCCAGGTCCGACGGGTATGACAGGGCATTGGCGAGGGCCAGTAAATCCGCGCACGGGTTGGGTCCGGGAGCGCGTACCCGAAGCGCGCACGCACCGGGGCGGGCCCGAGTGTGGGAACATCGACGCCGCCCTGGAACTCGCCAAGCAGCATCCGCACTTGAACATGCCCGGCAGCGAAATCGAGGTCCACGAGGCCCAGCACATCCCGGGAATGTAAGGGGCCACGCCTCAGGTGTCGAAGTGGGTTTCGGGGGCGCCCCCGTAGCCTTCGAGGATGGCTTCCGCGACCAGGCGCAGCTTCATGTTCCGGTGGCTTGAGGCCTTGGCGAGCATGGCGAAGGCTTCATCGTAGGAGCATCTGTTCTGCCCCATGATCACGCCGCAGGCGATGTCGATCGTCGTGCGGCTGGTCAGGGCCGAGCGGAGATGGTCCGTGAATTCGGACGCACGCCGGACCTGGGTTGCCAGGCGCAGGCTCTTCGAAGCAAGATCCCGGAAGCCAAAGGCCTGGGCCATGAGCTCGGTGGTAAAGACATTGGGCTCGGCCGCCAAGAAAGTCAGTGCGCCCGCATAGCCGTGATCCACCTCCAAGGGAACGCTGGCGGCGCTCAAGTAGCCCGCCGCCTGCAGCCGTTGGCGGTAGCGGGGCCACCGCGGGTCCCGGGATTCGGCGTTGAGGAGGATGGCCACGCTGCCGTCCAGCGATTCCGACGCCGGCCCGTGCGAATGCTCCTGGTCCCACCTGGTGAGCGCCACGGCAGCCTCCGGCGCACCCGCCGTGACCGGTTTCCGCCTTGGAGCCCGAAGGGTCACCACGCAGTCAAGGACTGCGTCGGCGGCCCTGGTCAGCGTTGCTGCCCCAATGTCAGCGAGTAGGTCCAGGGATGCAGCCTCCGTGGGTGCCACCAGGTCGTAGAGAAGATCGGCGCCGTCCCAGCGCCAGTCGGCCGGCAGCTCAAGCTCGTCCGAGCCACCACCGGCGTGTGTTTGACCATCGTTCACGTGATCGCCCCCATCAAGTGAGAAGGGCCGTCGCTACTGCAGCCAATCCCGAGCCTAGGGGGCAGGAAGCCGGGGCACACGAGTAGTTAGTACTCATATTTGATTAACTCCCGGCACGGACCGGCCCCGGAGCCCCACCCGGGTACGGGCGGGGCCAGCGGTGGCGGGGAGCCGTTGTTTGTGGGGA
>JBKKDH010000240.1:0-6342 GCA_046708445.1 Arthrobacter sp. | reverse complement strand
TCGAAAATGCGCGCTTCTGCAGAACTGCTGAAGTCCGAGGTGCTCATGCGGAAGCTCCCGCCCTGCCGGCGTTGGCCAGCAGTTGGGCGCCGGTGCGGCGGAGCAGTTCGATGATCTCGCTGATGTCCTCCAGGGTCGCCTCGGCGTTGAGGAGGGTGAACTTCAGGTAGTGCCTGCCGGCCACCTTGGTGCCGGCCACCACGGCCTGCCCGGAGGCGAAGATTGCCGCGCGGATGGCGGGGTTGAGGGCGTCGGACGCATCCTCGGAGAGCCGCCCGTCGTCGTCGGCAAGACCAGAGCCCGGCACACGCGGCCGGTAGCGGAAGACCAGCGTGCTGAGCTGAGGGTCGGCGGCGAGCTCAAAGTCGTCGTCGGCCGCCAGCGCGGAGCCCACGCGGGTGGCGAGGTCGATCGCTTCGTCAAACAGGGCCCCGACCGCGTCCGCGCCCATGATGCGCAGGGTCAGCCACAGCTTGAGGGCGTCAAAGCGGCGGGTGGTCTGAATGCTCTTGTCCACCTGGTTGGGGATCTCGGCCAGGGCGGCGCTTTCCGGGTTCAGGTAGTCCGCGTAGTAGGTGACGTGCTGCAGCATGGCGCGGTCGCGGACCAGCAGGGCGCTGGAGCTGACGGGCTGGAAGAACGTTTTGTGGAAATCAACGGTGACGGAATCGGCCAGGCGGGTCCCGTCCAGCAGATGGCGGTAGCGGCCAGAAACCATCAGCCCGCCGCCGTAGGCCGCGTCAATGTGGAACCACGCGCCGTAGGCGCGGGCCAGGGCGGCGAGGTCTGCGAGCGGATCCACGGCGCCGAAGTCGGTGGTCCCGGCGGTGGCCACGACCGCCATGGGCACCAGCCCGGAGTCGTGCGCTTCGGCCATTACCTCGGCGAGGGCCGCGGGGTCCATCTTGTGGTCCGCGGCGCATGGGACGGAGATGACGGCGTCGAACCCCAGCCCCAGCATCGACGCTGACTTCTGGATGCTGAAATGGCTGTCGGCGGACGTGAAAATGCGCAACTTGTCCAGCAGGGCAGGCAGCCGGAGCCCGGTGTTGGCCGGTTCCCGGCGCAGGCCGGCAACGGCGTGGTTGCGGGCGATCAGCAGTGCCTGCAGGTTGGACTGGCTGCCGCCGGAGGTGAACACGCCGTCGGCAGCCGCCCCCAGCTGCAGCCGCTCGGCGGTCCAGTCGATGAGCCGGCGCTCGATCATGGTGGCACCGGCGCTCTGGTCCCAGGTGTCCATCGAGGAGTTCACCGCGGACAGGATGGCCTCTCCTACCAGCGCCGGGATCACCACGGGGCAATTCAGGTGGGCAGCAT
This sequence comes from Arthrobacter sp., assembly GCA_046708445.1. GTDB lineage: Bacteria > Actinomycetota > Actinomycetes > Actinomycetales > Micrococcaceae > Arthrobacter. Next base: position 5,025 of record JBKKDH010000240.1, on the reverse strand, counting down.
ATTTGGCATCGTGGAAGTAGATGGCGTCCCGAAGGTAGACGGACTCGAGCTCCTCCAGGGCCGCAGCGGTGTCCGGGAGCGGCCGGTCGAGGTCCACGGCGCCGATGCGTGCCTTCATGTCGGCAGGTCCGACGCCGGTGAACGGCCGGGTGGTGCGGTCCAGTTTGGTGGCAACGGCGTTAACGCCCTGCAGCACCTGGGCCACATAGCGGGTGGAGTTCCGCGTGTTTAACAGATGGTTGGTGGCGGCGAGGGCAAGCTCGACGCGGGAGCCGAAATCCTGTCCGGGCTGGGCGTGGCTCACCTGGTTCTCGTCCACGTACATCTCATCAACACGGGGCAGCAGCGGCACGGTGGTCATCCTTAAGTCGACGTTGGGGTCTTTAGCAAGGTAAGCCTTACTTAGGCATGCCTTTTCGTCAAACTTTTGTGACCTATTTATCGAAACCGCGTGAATACAGGCACCTTGAGGGTCAGGAGCGCGTCATTGACTGGCGAACTTTGGCGAAGCGAGGCAGAATGTCCCGCTCGAACAGGCAGGTAAGACCCTCAGGGATGGACGTGGAGGGCCTTGACTGCACGTTCGCGGGTGGAACGCTTGGCCGAGGCGGCGCGGAAGGGGCGCACCGGGTGGGCAGGGTCCGTGGGCTGGTTGGGATGCTCCACAAGGGCCGCCTTGGCAGCATCCCGCCGGGCCGCAGCGCTGTCGGCGGCGGAGTGGATGGCGTGCCGCAGGTCCAGGGCTATCTCAGGGGCCCACGCAAGGCGCTGCGCCCGGAGGAGCAGGTGCAGCAGTCACAATATTGCCGCTGGGTGTTACGGCGCGCCGGGTGGCGGGACCCCCAGCGCCAGCATAAAAGCACCGGTCGTTTCCTCACGGACGGGCCTAAAATGGACTATGGACCCATCAGCACTTGAGGCGTCCGGTCACTCCGCCGATGCTGTGGCTGAGAAGCTCCAGAACCTCGTAGTCGACAGCAGCGACGTCAATGAGTTCCTGCACGAATTTTGCTGCTACTCGGCCCGTGCCATCTCGGAATCAATGGAGCTTCGGGTCGTGTGCGCAGTGATGCTGAACAGGCGGCACCGGACCACCACGGCGGCCTGGAGTGACCCGCGGGCCAAGGTGATGGATGAGATCCAACAGAACTATGGCGCCGGGCCGTGCCTGCATGCGATCAGCAGCGCCACCACAGTCCTCGTCCCCGACACCCGGCACGACTCACGCTGGCCGGGGTACGGGCAGGCCATTTCGCAACTGGGCCAGCTCAGCGTGCTGGCCGTTCCCCTCACCTTGGATGACGGCTCCAGGGCGGCTTTGAACATATTCGCCCCGGGCGTGAACGCCTTCGGCTCAACGTCCATCGACAATGCGGAGCTGTTCGCTGCCCAGGCCCGGAGCTCCCTCCGGCTGGCCATCCGCGTTGCCACAGGCCAACAGTTGGCCAAGGACCTCAGGGCGGCCATGGAGTCCCGGACCGCGATTGACCTGGCGGCCGGAATCATCATGGGGCAAAACCGCTGCTCGCAGGAGGAGGCCATGGCCATTCTGGCCAAGGCCTCCAGCGGCAGGAACCAGAAGCTCCGGACTGTTGCTGAGAACCTGGTTGCGTCATTCACTAGCCAGGAACCGTTCACACACTTCGAATAAGCGCAGTTTGATTGAGCGCAGTCCAATGAGGCGCGGTTCGATTAAGCTTCGCCGGGCCAGTCGATGTATTGCTCGTAACCCTCATGCTGGCGGAGGTAGCCGGCGATGAACGGGCAATGCGGGATGATCCGTTTACCGGAAGCCACCACGTCATCCAGCGCAAAATGCGCCAGGACTTTGCCAAGCCCCTGGCCCTTGAACTCCTCTGCAGTCTCCGTGTGCGTGAAATCGATGTGCCCTGGTTGGTCACGGAAAAAGGACTGCACAGCTACTTTCCCGCCGACCCGCAGCTCGTAGCAGTGGTGGGCGTCGTTCCGTGCAAGCGAAACGTCGGGGCTGAATTCGTCCTCGGTGGAAATCATGTTCTCCGTCATGGTTCGACACTGGCACTACTTGGCCCTGCTGGCAATGGCCCGCCCGCCTGCCCGCCGGGCAGTTCGCCGCGCGCCGCACGCCGCACCATGTTCCCCCGCCCAGGCTCCGGCACGCGCTCCGGCGCACCTTCCGGCACCCGCTCCGGCATCCTGCCCAGCAGCAGCACGGCGAGCGCGAAGCACGCAGCTCCCCCGCCCAAGAGGCCCAGAGTCAGGCCGTTGAACGCCGCGTCGGCCACCGGAATGAAGACCACGACGGCGGCCGTCACCACCACCGCGGCCGGCCGGCCGCGGGAGTGGACAGACGCCGTCGGACGTTCCTCCAGGCGCCCGAAGGCGCCCATGACCGGAAGCAGCAAGGCAACGACGCCCAGGAGCACCAGCGGCCGGGCCCACCACCACGCGGCGGTGCCGGCGGCCGGCTTGGGGAAGTCCGTGAGCAGCAGGAGACCTGACATGGCCACGAGCAAGGGCAAGTGCCAGAGGTAGACGGTCATGGACCGGCGCCCGGCAACAGACACCGTGGCCCGCACCCACCGCACCCCGGCAACCCAGCCGAGCCCGGGCCGGACCAACTGGAGGAAGGCCGCCTGGGAGACACCCAGCAGGAGCAGGCAGAGGTTGGGCGGATTCAGGTTCACCAGCATGTTCCCTGAATAGAGGCCCAGCCCTGTTACGACCCCCAGCCCCAGGTTGGCCGCGACGATCAGCCCCACCAGGGCCGAGCGTGACAGCCGGGCGTGGCCGTCCGTCATCAGGAAGCCCAGCTGCTGCACGGCACACCACAGGAACACCAGGTTGGCATAGGCGAGCAGGGGCAGAACGCCGCGGAAGCAATCCACCGCCACCACCAGGGCCACCAGGGCACCAAGCGTCAGCCACGGCGCTCGGTCATGGAAGCGGGCCAGGAGGGGAATGTTCAGCTGGGCCGCGAGGTAGGCGGCCAGGAACCACAGCGGCATACCCGCTCCGGCGGTCATCAGCTGGACCACTTGGGCGTCCACGCCCAGCAGCAGGGCTGCCCAAAGCCCGAGGAACATGCATGCCAACAGCGCGGTGGCCGGCCGGACCAGTCGGAGCAGCCTGGACTGGGCGAAATCGAAGCCCGTGCCACCCTGGGCCTTAAGCCGCCGCCAGGACTGCAGGCCGGTGGTTCCGCCCGTGACGAAAAACAGGGGCATCACCATGAATATCCAGATGACGGGAACGAACCAGCCCTGTTCACTGAGGGTGTTTTCCGTGGAAACGGTGCCGTCACGGTGCAGCACGGGACTGACCATCATGCAGTGGCCCACCACCACCAGGGCCAGGCAGAAGAACCGGACGAGGTCGATGACGAGGTCGCGCGTGTTCGCGGGCTCGTATTGCGGGGATGCCCCCTGCTCGTTCACGCCACTCACGTCCGGTCCCTGGGAACTCCCGTAGTTGTTACTACCTACATTCTCCGCCCGCACGGACCGCGTGCAGCCACGCGGCGCGTTAGGGAATCCCCGCCAGGAGTCCCAGTACGACGGCGAGCAGCGGCGTGGCGCCCTGGGTTGCAGCCGCGCGGAGGTACTTTTTCCCGCTCAAGGCGAGCACCACCGCGGCCAGAAGCATGGACCCGCAGCAGCTGAAGACCAGGGTCCACCCCACGACGGACTGCGCGGACGCCTCGGCGGCGAATGCCACACACCCGACGCCGATGAAAGCCCCGATGGCCAGGAACAGGTTGTAAAAACCCTGGTTGTACGCAAGTGGCCTGGTGGTCTCGGCGTCCGCCTGGGACGCCAGCCCGAAGCGCTTCCAGGTGGCCGGTTTGGTCCAGGTGACGGATTCCATGGTGAAGATGTAGACGTGCAGGGCTGCGGCGACGAACGCAAAAAGGAGGGAGGCCAGGATCATGGCTTGATCCTAGCCTCCCGTTCCATCAAAGACGGCTGGAGCGTCCGCAGGGAAGTTCAGCGGCTGAGCATCCCCAGTGCCGACGTGGCGAACTCCCTTGCGGAGGAGTTCCAGTGGCCCAGCAGGCCCTGCAGGTTCTCGCCGTCGGCCCGGTACACCGGCAGCTGCTCCTGGAGCGTGGCCAGCACGCCGGTGCGGAGCTCGGTATTGAAGTTCACCTTGCCCACGTTCATGGCGGCGGCCTTCACCAGCTCCCCCGCCGGAATGCCGGACGCGCCGTGGAGCACCAGCGGGATGTGCGTCCGCACGGCGATGTCCTGGAGGACGTCCCAGCGCAGCTGCGGCTCGCCTTTGTACTTGCCGTGGACGTTGCCGACGGCCACGGCCAGCAGCTGCGCGCCGGTCCGGGCCACGAAGTCCTCCACCTGGGCGGAATCCGTCAGGCCGGCCACAGCCACGCCCGCTTCGTCCGCGCCGAAGGAACGGTCTTCGTCGCCGGCCAGGCCGCCGAGCTCCGCTTCGAGGACGACGTCTGCACCCAGCAGGGCGCGGGCCGCCCGGACCAGCGCGATGTTGTCCTCATACGGCAGGCAGGAGCCGTCCGCGAGGATCGAATCCGCCCCCGCGGCGACGGCGTCGGCCATCACTGACAGGTCCGATGCGTGGTCCAGCTGGACCGCCACCGGCACGGACGCGCCGTCAGCTAGGCCGCGGAGCGCGGTGATCAGGCGCAGGCCGTTGGAGGTGCCTGCGGTCTTGGGGGCCACCAGCAGGATGACCCCGTGGCCCGCGTCCTCGGCCGCGCCCACAACAGCCAGGGCGGTGGTGAAGTCGTAGCAGGTGAACGCGGGAACGGCCGATCGCCGCTGCAGGGCGGACGTGGCCAGGTGGTCGAGTCGGGTGCGCATCAGACGCCCAGGCCTCCCACCAGGATCCAGGCCACGAAGGTCAGTAGGAAGCCGGCCAGGCCCAGGATGGTGGTGAGCACGGTCCAGGTCCTGAGTCCGTCGGAAACGGTGAGGCCGTAGTAGCGCACCACGGTCCAGAAGCCGGCGTCGGTCACGTGGGACAGGACGACGGCGGAAGGGGGAACGCCGTCGTCGTACGTTTCAGTGG
>JBKKDH010000239.1:0-2582 GCA_046708445.1 Arthrobacter sp. | reverse complement strand
GGAAGCCCCATCAGCGTTTTGCCGTTGGTGGGGCTTCGACTTTTCGGCCATCTGGTGACGTCTTTGATGGTCTGGCAGGATCCGCTGATCTTCAGGTCTTCCTACCTCGTCACTGGTAGCTTGTATCTGGCTTTGCCGATGGCTGCGTCAGATACATATCACTGAATCTTTGGTTCCTGCGTCCCTCTTCTTTCGAAGGGGGTAACAACCATTCTGGTCCCGCAGGTGGGGATACGCAAGGGCTCCGGCAGAACTACAACAGAGTAGTTCTGCCGGAGCTGTTTCCTTGCCTCAGGGCGCAGGAGTTCAGTCGAACTGGGGACGTTCGGTACGGCTCCGCTTGATCTCAAAGAAGTGCGGATAAGAGGCCAGCGCCACGGTCGCGTCCCACAGCTTGCCGGCCTGCTCGTCCCGAGGAATACGTGTCAGGACGGGGCCGAAGAAGGCTGTTCCGTTGAAAGCGACCACGGGGGTTCCAACGTCCTGGCCCACCAGCGAGATGCCCTCCTCGTGGCTGGCCCGCAGCTGGGCGTCAAACCCGTCTGACGTGGCGGCGTCGGCGAGCCCGGCCGGGAGACCGCATTCGGCCAGCGCCTTGCTGATCACGATGGCGAAGTCCTTCTGACCGCCTTCATGGATTTGGGTTCCCATGGCGTCGTACAGCGGCTTGATGACATGATCGCCGTGCTGTTCCTTCGCCGCGATGATGACGCGTACGGGCCCCCAGGCATTGTCCATGGACTTCCGGTAGTCGGGTTCCAGGTCGCGGCCCTCATTGAGGACCGCCAGGCTCATGACGTGCCAGGCCGTTTTGATGTCACGGACGGCCTCCACCTCGCCGATCCAGCGTGACGTGATCCACGCGAACGGGCACAGGGGGTCGAACCAGAAGTCGGCCTGGTTGGGTGTGGTTTCAGTCATGCGTGAGTCCTCTGGGTTCTTCAACGTGATGGGGTTGGGCGGCGGGTGCAGTCAGGCTGATTTACGGCGCTTGGTCACGTGCGGAATCATGGTGGGCTCCGCCTTGCTGAGCACAACGTCCGCCGTGATCACCACGCTCGCGATGTCCTCGCGGCTGGGCAGGTCGAACATGACGGGAAGCAGCACTTCCTCCATGATGGCGCGAAGACCGCGCGCACCGGTGCCTCGTTCGAGGGCCTGTTCCGCGATGGCGTCGAGGGCGTCGTCGTCGAAGACCAGCTCCACGCCGTCGATCTGGAACATCTTCTGGTACTGCTTCACCAGCGCGTTCTTGGGCGTAGAAAGGATCTGGATCAGGGCGTCACGGTCCAGGTTGGATACCGTGGTGATCACGGGCAGCCGGCCGATGAATTCCGGGATGAGCCCGAATTTCAGGAGGTCCTCGGGCATCACTTCGCCATAGGAGTCGATCTTATTGCTGGCCTCGTTCAGCGGGGCGCCGAACCCGATGCCCTTGCGGCCGGAACGGGATCCGATAATCTCTTCCAGTCCTGCGAAGGCGCCGGCCACGATGAAGAGCACGTTGGTGGTGTCGATCTGGATGAATTCCTGGTGCGGATGCTTGCGGCCGCCCTGCGGCGGGACTGAGGCTACCGTTCCTTCAAGGATCTTCAGGAGTGCCTGCTGGACGCCCTCGCCGGAAACATCCCGGGTGATGGAAGGGTTCTCGCTCTTCCGGGAGATCTTGTCGATCTCGTCAATGTAGATGATGCCCTGTTCGGCCTTCTTGACGTCGTAGTCCGCGGCCTGGATGAGCTTGAGGAGGATGTTCTCCACGTCCTCGCCCACGTAGCCGGCCTCGGTCAGCGCGGTGGCGTCGGCGACGGCGAAGGGAACATTGAGGCGGCGCGCCAGGGTCTGTGCCAGGTAGGTCTTGCCACAGCCGGTGGGGCCGATCAGGAGGATGTTGGACTTGGCGATTTCGACGTCGTCATGGTGGCCGCCGTCGGCAAGGCTCCCACCCTTGGGTGCATGGCCTGCCTGGATCCGCTTGTAGTGGTTGTAGACCGCGACGGCGAGGGATCGTTTGGCAGGCTCCTGGCCGATGACGTATTCCTGCAGGAAGTCGAAGATTTCCCGGGGCTTGGGCAGTTCAAAACTCCCCAGATCGGCGACTTCCGCGAGCTCTTCCTCAATGATCTCGTTGCAAAGCTCAATGCATTCGTCGCAGATATAGACACCGGGCCCGGCAATAAGCTTCCGTACCTGCTTCTGGCTCTTTCCGCAGAAAGAACACTTCAGCAGATCCGTGCTCTCGCCAATCCGAGCCATATGTGAACCCCTTAGTATCTTGCTGCCAGGCAGCTGTGCACCGTTGCTGGAATCTCGACCCGCCTGGGAGGACCGGCCGTGACAACATCCACTCTAGGTCACATTCGGTCCCAAGGGTGGAAAGCGAAGGCCGGTGCGGCCCAAATGAACTGGACCGCACCGGCCTCCGAAGAACTTGACTACCTGGTAATTGCCTGCGGCTTGATCTTGCGCGAATCAAGCACCTGGTCGATGAGGCCGTAGTTCATGGCCTCGGCGGCTGTGAGGATCTTGTCGCGCTCAATGTCGTTGTTGACCTGCTCCGAAGTGCGGCCCGAGTGGTGTGCAAG
>JBKKDH010000238.1:0-2999 GCA_046708445.1 Arthrobacter sp. | reverse complement strand
CTCCCTGACCATGTTGTCGTACGATCTCCCGGCACGTGCTCCTCATGCTGTTCTCATTCCTAGCGCTGTCTTCAAAGACATCCAGCGCCGCCGCCACGCTGAGGAGCGCCCAGTGCCTGACGTCACGCACGCCAATCCCGGCTTAGGATCTGCCAGGGAATAAGTGTACCAATGGGCGGAGCCGAGGCTGGGATGGTTTGTGATGCGGGTGAGACCGGCAGCGCCAGGGTAGCCGGGTAGACTCAGGGATCGTGGAAGTGGTTGCGGCGATCAAGCGGCGGTTCGAGTTGCTGGCGCCAGCGCTGAATGAGCGGACCCGGCGGTTGGCGGCCGCGGCAGAAGCGGTGGCGTACGGGCGGGGTGGTGGGGTGGTCGTGGCTCGGGCGACTGGCGTGTCGCGGCGAGCGATCCGCCAAGGCATCAGCGAGCTGCAGGCCAGCACACCGTGGCCGGCGGAGCGGGTGCGGCGGCCGGGCGGGGGCCGAAAACCGGTCGTCGAGACCGATCCTGGCCTGCGCGACGCGTTGGAGGCGCTGGTCGAGCCGACCAGCCGGGGCGATCCCGAATCGCCGCTGCGCTGGACCTGCAAGAGTGTGCGCCAGTTGGCTGACGAGCTTGGGCGACAAGGCCACCGGGTGAGCCACCAAGTCGTGGCGGAGCTGTTGCACACGCTGGACTACAGTTTGCAGGCGAACCGGAAAGTGCTCGAAGGGAAGCAGCATCCGGACCGGGACGCGCAGTTTGAGCACCTGAACCGCCAGGTGGAGGAGCAGCTCGCCGCTGGGGAACCGGCCATCTCCGTGGATGCCAAGAAGAAAGAGCTGGTTGGCCCGTTCAAGAACGGGGGACGTGAGCTGCGCCCCAAGGGACAACCAGAGCCCGTGCGGGTGCACGACTTCGTGGACAAGGAGCTGGGGCGGGCGACGCCCTACGGCGTGTACGACCTGGCCCAGAACCAGGGGTGGGTCAGCGTGGGGATTGATCATGACACCGCCGAGTTTGCCGTCGCGAGCATGCACCACTGGTGGCAGACGCTGGGCCAAGTCACCTACCCTGGGGCGACCAGCCTGCTGATCACTGCCGATGGGGGCGGCAGCAACGCCTCCCGCTCTCGCCTGTGGAAGCTGGAGCTGCAGCGGTTCGCCGACGTGACCGGCCTGGAGCTGCGCGTCTGCCACCTGCCACCCGGCACCAGCAAGTGGAACAAGATCGAACACCGGCTGTTCTCGTACATCACGCAGAACTGGCGGGGCAAGCCGCTGGTCAGCTACCAGGTGATCGTGAGTTTGATTGGGGCTACCATGACCCGCGGCGGCCTCACGGTCCGGTGTGAGCTCGACGAAGGGACCTACCCAACGGGCCGCAAGGTAACCGACGCCGAATTGGCCAGCGTCAACCTGGAGCGGGACGCCTTCCACGGCGAGTGGAACTACCGCGTCCGCCCAGGCCGCTCGTTATCTGAGACGATTATTTCTTGACAGATCCTTAGTACACGTCCACACAGGTAGGTCACCCACTGGCCGGCGAGAGGGCATCATGGCTATGGTAGCGGACACTTTCGGATGGGAAGGTGTGCGATGCCTGGCCCTCGCAGTGCACGAGTACCATTGTTGACCCTGGAGGCCCGCGGGCGGTTGGTCCAGCTCACGCGCAGCCCATCGACGACCGCGGGTGTGGCGCGTCGAGCCCGGATCGTGTTGCTGGCCGCCGACGGGGTGCCGTTGCGCCAGATTGCACCGCGGGTCGGCTGTGATCGGAACGTGGTCCGCGATTGGCTGGATCGTTTTCGGGAGCAAGGGCTGGCCGGCTTGCAGGACCGTCCCCGACCCGGCCGAGCCCGGGCCTTTTCCCCCTGAGGTGGAGTTGTACCTGGTCCGCTTGGCCTGTGAACTGCCGGCAGCTAGGAGCCGCTCATTGAGCCAGTGGGACTGTGGTGAACTGGCCGCGCAGCTGGTCCGCGAGCAGCTGGTCACGGCGATCTCGGGCGAGACGGTCCGGCGCTGGTTGGGCAGCCACCGGCTGAAGCCCTGGCGCAGTCACGTCTGGCTGCATCCGCCCGCACCCCGGGACGCGGCCTTCCTGGCCCAGACCCGGACGGTCGCGGAGCTGCTGACCCGCCCGTTGGCCGCCGATGAAATGGTGCTCAGCCTGGACGAGCTGACCTCACTCCAGCCGCGCCCGCGGCGGGCGGCCACCCGCCCGGCCCAGCCCGGCCGGCCGGTCCAGGTCGAGCATGAGTACCGGCGGGCTGGGGCGCTGAACCTGTTCGCGGCGTTCGACACCCGGAGTGGGCGGGTCTACGGCCGGTGCGCCCACCGCAAACGCCAGCTCGAGTACCTCGAGTTTCTGGCGCAGCTCGACCGGGACATCCCCGCCACGATCACGGTGATCCATCTGCTCGGCGATAACGTGCCGGTCCATCACGGCAAGCTGGTCCGGGCCTGGCTGGCGCAGCATCCGCGCTTCATGACCCACTTCACCCCGGTCCACTGCTCCTGGATGAACCCGGTCGAGCAGTGGTTCAGCATCCTACGCCGCAAGCGCCTGCGCCACCCGAACTTCGCCAATTTGACCGAGCTGGCCGCACAGCTCATCCAGTTCATCGCCGAATGGAACCAGAGGACCCATCCCTTCCGCTGGCGGCCAGCGTCGTTCGCCAAAATCATCGCCCAGGTCGAAGCGGCCCTCGCGCGTGCATCCGTGTCAGCCTCGGAGGCGGCTTAAGGGGTGACCATCTTCTGTGGACGTGTACTTAGTGAGGTAGTCGTTCACGCCACACGCCGCCGCCCGGGCGCGGGTGTCGTCGTCATCCCGGGCGGTCAAGAGCATGACGGGCGTCGCGTCCCCGGCGGCGCGCCGTTCCGCGCACAGGCTGATCCCGTCGATCTCCGGCAGCATCACGTCCAGCAGGACCAGGTCCAACCCGCCGGCCTCCCAGGCCCGGCGGCCGAGCGCGCCATCTTCCGCCACCGTCACCTCGAACCCCTTCAGGCTCAATC
>JBKKDH010000237.1:0-6173 GCA_046708445.1 Arthrobacter sp. | reverse complement strand
GGGTAAAAGGGTTACGGCGGTCATAGCGTGGGGGAAACGCCCGGTCCCATTCCGAACCCGGAAGCTAAGACCCACAGCGCCGATGGTACTGCACCCGGGAGGGTGTGGGAGAGTAGGTCACCGCCGGACACAAATTAGGCTCAGGCCCCGACAAACACGTCGGGGCCTGACCCATTTAACACCACCAAACACCACACCCTCTCCCACCACCTGCACACTTTCAGGCAACCCTCTCCCACCACCCTGCGAGAACGTCCGGGTAAAACCTGCAGGAAGTGAGAGAGCGTCCCGGGTGTGAAAATTCCCACGACTGGCTTCGGTCCTCGGAGCCGTTGATGCGCCGCGGGTAAAGTTGCTGTCCATGGATAACCTCTTCAGCCACGCCGGTGGCGCCACCCCGGATCCTGCCAACGCTCCGGACGCCCTGGACCCCTTGATCCTCACCGTGACTGTCCCCGGCCACGTGGCCCAGGCCTTTGCCGGCTTTACCGACCACACGCACCTCTGGTGGCCGCTGGAGTCCCATGGCGTCTATGGGGCGGGCTCCTACGTGGAGTTCGAAGAGAACCTGATTCTGGAAACCGCTGACGACGGCCGGACATCGATTTGGGGGACTATCGACGATTGGCAGCCCCCTCTGTCTTTCCACGCCACCTGGCACCCCGGCACCACGGCGTTGTGGTCCACGGAGCTGCGTGTTGCCTTCAGGGCCGTTGCTGAGGGGACCGAGGTCCGGTTGGTCCACGACGGGTGGGAAGGCGCTGAGGACCCGGCACGTGCGCGCGCTGAGTACGCCACAGGTTGGCCCGTAGTGCTTGAACGGTATCTACGCTTTATGGGCGGCACTGCGGACGAACGCGAATTAGGCGCGAATTAGGATAGCCCCGAGGGCGGTATGGCCGTACTCGTCCGGATGACCAGCTCCGTCGGGTACTCCCGGTCAGTTGCAGCGGGGGGAGCGGCCCTATGGGCGTCGCGGCCATCACCGGGGATCCCGGCGTCGAGCGTTTCCAGCAGCAGCCGGGCCGCGAGGGCACCTTGGCCACGGGCGTCCTGGTTAATGGTGGTCAGCCCAAAGACTCCGCCCAGCTCGTGGCCGTCCATACCGATGACGGACAGGTCCTCAGGAACCCGCAGGCCGAAGTCCCGGGCAGCGAGGATGGTGCCGATGGCCATCTCGTCCGACGCTGCGAAGACCGCCGTCGGCCGTTCAGTCCCGAGTCCCAGCAGCTTCCGCGCACTTGCATACGCGCCCTGGATGGTGAAGTCCGCTGAGGTCTGCCATTCCGGCCGGACGGGCAAGCCGGCATCCTTCATGGCAGCCACAAATCCGGCCTGACGGATTCCGGGCAGCTTGAACTCCTGATTCAGTGCGGGATCACCGGTCACATGGGCGATCCGCGTGTGGCCCAGCTGGAGCAGATGGTTTGTTGCCAGGCGGGAGAGGCCGGAATCATTGATCCGAATAGTGGAGGCTCCCGCAAGCGCTCCGCCGATGCCCACAATGGGACGATGGATGGCCAGCAACTGCTGGATCTCGTCGTCGGTGAGTACCAACGCCACGGCGATCACGGCATCGAGCCGTTTGCGCAGGAGGAAGTCCTTGAGGACGCTCTGCCGCCGCGCCGGCTGGTCGCCCACGTTGTACAGGGTGAGGTCATAGCCGGCATCCAGCAGCGTCGCGGAGACGCCCTCCAGGACTGACGAAAAGTACCAACGGTGGACGGACGGCATCACCAGGCCAACATTGTGGTTGCGTCCCGACGCCAGGCTCGACGCATGGTAGGACGGGACAAAACCCAGCTCCTCGGCAGCGGCTTTAGCGAGCTTGCGGCTCTTTGCCGAGACGTTCGCCTTTCCGCTCAGTGCCCGCGACACCGTGGCAATGGAGAGGCCGGCCCGGTCGGCAACGTCTTTGATGCCTGCCACAGGAACTACTCCGTGTCGCCGTGCACCAACTGCAGCCAGACGGTTTCGCCGGAGGCGAGGAAGTGGCCGGACTCCGGATCCGCGCTGCGGAGGAGCACGTTGCCGGCGGGCATTTCCAATGGCTCATGGTTAAGGTTCATAAGCACCAGCGTAGTGCCGTTGACGTAGCCGAGGGATGAGCCGGTGCACCATTCCTCAGCCCATGCCAGGGAACCGCGGCCAAGGCCCAGTTCCCGCCGCAGCGCCAGGGTGCGGCGGTACAGGTTCAGGTGCGACGTCGGCGATGCGGCCTGGACGTCGCGCGCCAGCTCGTTGAACGCGGCCGGCAGCGGGAGCCACGGCTGCTGTCCGGAGCCGAAGCCCAGGTGGGGTTCCGCCGCCTTCCAGGGAAGTGGAACCCTGCAGCCATCGCGGCCCAGTCGTTCGCCGCCGGTCCTCGCGAAGGTGGGGTCCTGCCGCATGCCTTCAGGGATGTCGATCCCGTCCGGCAATCCGAGCTCTTCGCCCTGGTAGAGGTATGCGGCGCCGGGAAGGCCAAGCATAAAGAGTGAAGCCGCGGCAGCGCGCCGTCGGCCCAGGGCGGTGTTGGGCTGCGGATCTGCGGGACCGATGCCGTCACCGTCGCGGGGGCCGGAGCCGTTGTAGCCGAAACGGCTGGCGTGCCGCACGACGTCGTGGTTGGAAAGCACCCAGGTGCTGGGGGCTCCCACGGCGTCCAGGACTGTCAGTGAGTCGGCGATGACGCCCCGCAGCCGGTACACGTCCAAGCCGGCGTGCAGGTACGGGAAGTTGAAGGCCTGGTGCATCTCGTCCGGCCGGACCCAATGCGCGAGGCGGTGGAGGTCAACGCCTGCTTCGGCGCAAAGAATCCTGTCCGGGCCGTACTCGTCCAGGATCCGGCGCCAGGTGCGGTAGATGTCGTGGATGGCCGGCTGGCCAAACATGGGGGCCTCGTGGCCCGGGAAGCCATCCGAGCTGCCGCCGTCGGCCCGCCCGCCCCATGCCGGAAGTCCTGGAGCCTTGACCAGCGCGTGCGCCACGTCCACGCGGAAGCCGGACACGCCGCGGTCCAGCCAGAAGCGGAGAACACGTTCAAACTCTGTGTGGACGGCAGGGTTGTCCCAGTTGAAGTCAGGCTGGGATGAATCGAAGAGGTGGAGGTACCACTGCTCCGGCTGGCCGTCGGGTCCGATGACGCGCGTCCAGGCCGGTCCGCCGAAGTGGGACTGCCAGTTGTTGGGAGGCTCGTGCCCGTCAGGTCCGCTGCCGTCACGGAAAATGAAAATGTCCCGCTCGGGGCTGCCGGCAGGTGCGGCCAAGGCGGCCTGGAATGCCGCATGCTGGTCCGAGCAGTGATTGGGGACAAGGTCCACGATGACCCGCAGGCCCAGGCGGTTGGCCTCGGCCATCATGATGTCAAAATCGCCCAACGTGCCGAAGATCGGGTCCACGTCGCAGTAGTCGCTGACGTCGTACCCGGCGTCCCGCTGTGGAGACCGGTAGAAAGGGGACAGCCAGACGGCGTCCACGTCCAGCGAGGCAAGATGTGGCAGCTCCTCCGTGATGCCGGCGATGTCGCCGATGCCGTCCCCGTTGAGGTCACGGAAGGACCGGGGATACACCTGGTAAATGACCGCCGAGCGCCACCAACCGGGGGCTTTGTCGGCGTCGTGGATGAGGGTCAGCGGACCGGCCAGCGGTGCGGTGGCGGTTATCACGGAATCAACAGACATGCGGAACAGCATATCCGGACAGCCCAAAATGATGGAAACGCTTCCAGTCAGTATGAACTCTCAATCAATCGGCCTCTTACTTCCATTCGAGGTTGACCTGTGGAAACGCTTGCAGCTTGGTGGAATTGTGACGCGCACGCTGGATTGTGGCCCGCCCTAGACTGTAGGAAAACAGCGACGACGGAACTGGAGGCTGCGTGGGCAGCATCGTGATGGAGCTCGAAAGTGCACTTGGGCCTGGTCAGGTCAGTGCCGACGAGGCCGCGCTCGCCCGGTATGCGGTGGACCAGGCTCCGGTAGTGGATTTCCACTTGCCGCTGGCCGTGGCGTTCGCTGAGTCAGTCGAGGATGTCCAGGCAGTAGTACGGTGCTGTGCCGGTAGGGGGATCGCGGTGGTGGCCCGCGGTGCGGGGACCGGTGTTTCGGGCGGAGCCCACGCCAGCAGGAATTCGGTTGTCCTGTCCCTGGAACGGATGGACCGCATCCTGGACCTCAACGCCGACGACGAGACCGCCGTCGTCGAACCCGGTGTTATTAATGCGGTCCTGAACGACGCGGCTGCCGTCCACGGCCTGATGTACGCGCCTGATCCGGCCAGCTTCCGCACCTCCACGATCGGCGGCAATGTTGCCACTAATGCCGGTGGCCTGCGGTGCGCGAAGTACGGGGTCACGCGGGACTCTGTCCTGGCACTGGATGTGGTGCTCGCGGACGGTTCCCTTATACACACCGGACACCAGACGTTCAAAGGTGTGGCCGGGTACGACCTCACCGGGCTGTTCGTTGGTTCCGAGGGGACGCTGGGCATCGTGGTGGGCATAACAGTCCGGCTAAAATACCTGCCGCGGGACGTGCACACCATCGCGGCGTTCTATCCGGATTTCAGGCTGGCCGCCGCCGGCGTCCTGGCCGTGGGGCGGGCCAAGGTCCAGCCGGCCATCATGGAACTGCTCGACGGCGGCACTCTGGCGCAGCTGGACAGCATCCACGGTTCGGATCTCACCGCGCGCGGGCGCTCCTTGCTGCTCATCCAGACGGATGGCTTCGGAGCGGCGGCGGAGGCAGAAGTTGTCCGCACGGTCCTGGCGGCCGGCGGAGCTTTGGTTACCACCGAATCCACGGCCGAGGCCGAGCAGTTGGTGGAGTTGCGCCGCAACAGCCGCGGTGTGGAGGTGGACGACGAATACCGGGTGGGCGAGGACGTTGCCGTGCCCCGCTCACGCCTGGTGGACTACGTGGCGGCGCTGGAGGCCATCGCCGCAGCCCACGAGGTCAGCCTCAAGGTGGTGGCACACGCCGGTGACGGCAACCTGCACCCGACGTTCTGGGTGGACCGGCTGGACAACGCGGTGGATAAAGGCGCCATGGAACGCCTGAACGTGGCCCTGGATGCTTCCATCGACGCTGCACTGGAAATGGGTGGCACCATCACCGGCGAACACGGAATAGGGCAGTACAAGCTGCGCTGGCTGGGACTGGAGCAGCCGGAACCGGTCCGGGAGCTGCAGCGCCGGATTAAAGAGCTCTTTGACCCGGCCGGCATCCTGAACCCTGGGAAGGCCATCTAGGCCCGCGGCCATTCGGCTGATTTAACACAGCCGTGCTGCAGGCCCCGCTCGGGCTGTCAGTCGTCAACGTCCGGGTATTCGTCGATGGTTTCGTCGGCCCCGTACCTGGACTCCTCAGTTTCCACCTCGAGAATCTTCAGCATCGCAGTGTCCGGGTTCAGCATGATGGCGGCCTCGTCCCGGCGGTGCCGCAGGATGGAGTCGATGTAGGACTGCACGGCTTCCGCCAGCGGGATGTGCCGTTCCTGCTTCTCGGACATGTACCAGCGGTGTTCCAGGACCTCGTGGACCGCTTCGGCGGGCTCAAGCTTGCGGGACAGGTCCCGCGGGATGGACCGGACGATTGGCTCGAAGACCTGGCTGACCCAGAGGTGGGCGCTGTATTCCTCGTCCATCTCCGGGTTGTTGTCCGCCCGGAAGGAGTCCATGTCGTTGAGCAGGCGGCGGGCCTGGTTCTCCTGGGCATCGAGCCCGGTCAGGCGCAGCAGCCGGCGCATGTGGTGGCCCGCGTCCACCACCTTGGGCTGCAGCTGGATGGTGGAACCGTTCTGCGTGGTTTTGATGGCATATTCTTCGACGTCGAAACCCAGTTCGTTGAGACGGGGGATGCGGGCGCCGACGCGCCAGCGTTCGCGGAGTTCAAAGGATTCCTTCTCCGTCAGCTCGGTCCAGAGCCGCCGGTAGCTGTCCATGATGAGTTCGCTGGTGGCTACGGGGTCCACCTTCTCCTCGATCAGGCCGCCGTCCAGGAGGTCCATCAGCTCGCCGGCAATGTTGACCCGGGCGATTTCGAGGTCGTATTCACGCTGCCCGGTGGACAGGTCCGGATACAGCTCGCCGGTTTCGGCGTCCACGAGGTACGCCGCGAAAGCCCCGGCGTCCCGGCGGAACAGGGTATTGGAGAGTGAGACATCGCACCAGTAGAAGCCGATCATGTGCAGGC
>JBKKDH010000236.1:0-2886 GCA_046708445.1 Arthrobacter sp. | reverse complement strand
CAGTGAACGTGGCCGTGACCTGCGGAGCAGACGGAATCCAGCTGGAAGGCGAAGGCCAGGACAGCACCTGGATCGACTCGATCCCTGCCCCCGCGGTCGTGGACCAGACCGGGGCAGGCGACGCGTTCGTCGGCACCCTGACCGCCCGGATGGTCCTGGGCGACACCCTCCCTGTGGCTGCCCGCTATGGCGCCGCGGCGGCGTCGCTGGTCGTGGGAGGCAAGGGCGGCACCGGTTTCATCCCCACCCTGGAGCAGACCCGCGCCCACTCAGGAAATGTGGCCGCCGGGCTGTCCCCCAAAGGAGTGCAGCCATCGCACGCCTAAACGCAGCCGCGCTCGCCGCCGGGGGCAACCACCTGGCGTGGCTGGCCCCCGGCACGATCCGTCCCGGCATTGTCCACCTCGGACTGGGCGCCTTCGCCCGGGCCCACACCGCGGTGTTCACCGAAAACGCCATGCTCGCCACCGGTACGTCGGACTGGGGGATCGTGGGGGTGACCCAGCGGTCGGACACGGTCGCGCGCCAGTTGGCACCGCAGGACGGACTGTTCACCGTGGCGGAACGGGGCAGTGGAGCCGCTCCTCTCCGCGTAGTCTCCAGCATTCTGGAGGCCATCTCCGGCAGGGACCATCCCGAAACAGTGGTGGACCGGATCGCCGCCGCCACCACGCAGGTGGTGACGCTGACGGTCACTGAGAAGGGCTACCGGATTGATCCGCACACCGGATCCCTCAACACCGCCGATCCGCAGGTGCAGTCCGATCTCGCCGGACACCCGCCGCAGACCGCCATCGGACAGATCACCCGGGGCATCCAGCAGCGGTCCCGGACAGGCGCTGGACCGCTCACCGTCCTCTCGTGCGACAACCTGCCAGGCAACGGGGAGCTGACCGGCGCCCTGGTCCGCGCGTTCGCCGCCGCCCTGCCGGACGCCGAGTCAGGCCCGCTGGTTGCTTGGCTGGACGCCAACGTCACCTTCCCGTCCACCATGGTGGACCGGATGGTCCCGGCCACCACGGCCGGTGACCTTGACGCCGTCGAACATGAACTGGGGCTCCGCGACGAGGCCGCCGTGGTGGCCGAGCCCTTTATGCAGTGGGTCATCGAGGACAACTTCGCCGGAGCCCGCCCGGCCTGGGAGGAAGCCGGGGTGCTGTTCAGCACTGACGTCGCCGCATGGGAGGCAGCCAAGCTGCGCCTGCTCAACGCCAGCCACTCGATGCTCGCCTACCTCGGCCTGGCCACCGGAAAGGTGACTATCAGCGACGCCGTAGCGGAGGACAGCTTCCGTACGGCGTGCCGGCTGATGTTGGCCGCGGAGGCCCTCCCCACCATCAGCGTTCCCGCCGGCCTGGACGGCGCAACGTACTGCGCCCAGGTCCTGGAACGCTTTGCG
Organism: Arthrobacter sp.; assembly: GCA_046708445.1. Taxonomy (GTDB): domain Bacteria; phylum Actinomycetota; class Actinomycetes; order Actinomycetales; family Micrococcaceae; genus Arthrobacter. Next base: position 1,487 of record JBKKDH010000236.1, on the reverse strand, counting down.
AACCCGGCCCTCGGCCACACTACGGCCAAGGTGGGCAGCGACGGCTCGCAGAAGATCGGCCTGCGTCTGCTGACCACAGTCCGCGCAAACCTCGACGCCGGAGGCGAACCGAAGTGGGCCGCGCTGGCCGTGGCGGCGTGGATGCACCACGTGGCCACTACACCCGCGGCCGAACTGAACGATCCCCTCGCGGCGGAACTCCAGTCCGCCCTTCCGGCCGAGCGCTCTGCCGCCAGCGTCGTCCCGGCGTTGCTGGGCGTGCGCAGCATTTTCGACGCCACGCTCGCGGCCAACACCACGTTCGCGGTGCTGCTCACGCACTGGTACCGCATCATCGACGCCGACGGGCTGGACGGCCTGAGAAAAGAGATCACCCATGGCTGACGCATCCAGCGTCCTGCGCGTTTCACCTGTCATCCCCGTCGTCACCATCGCCGACCCCCAGCAGGCCGTTCCCGTGGCCAGGGCACTGGCCGACGGTGGCGTGCGGATCATCGAGCTCACGCTGCGGACGGACAGCGCCCTCGAATCGCTGAAGCGGATCGCCAACGAAGTGCCGGACATCCTGGTAGGGGCCGGAACCATCCTTACGCCCGCCCAGGCCGACGCCGCCGTAGCCGCAGGTGCCCAGTTCCTGGTGAGCCCCGGCGTGACGCCGTCCCTGCTGGACCACATGCTGCAGCTTGGCGTCCCCGTCCTCCCCGGCGTGGCCACCGTCGGTGAAGTGATGGCGGTCCTGGAGCGCGGGCTGACAGCGATGAAGTTCTTCCCGGCGGGCCCAGCCGGCGGCCCAGACTATCTCGCCGCCATCGGAGCACCCATCCCGCAGGTGCAGTTTTGCCCCACGGGCGGGGTGAGCCTTGACTCCGCCCCGGGCTACTTGTCGCTGGCGAATGTCTCCTGCGTTGGCGGAAGCTGGCTGACCCCCCGCACAGCGGTTGAAGACGAAGACTGGCACCAGATCACGCGACTCGCGCAAGGGGCGGCCGCGCTCGGCAAGCACTGAGCAGGCCGGCGATTTTGAGGTCCTGAGGAGAAGGGCCTGCATGGCCACAACCTCCAGCCATGCCCTGGCTGGAGGTTATCCACATAAGGCATTTGCTTCGCGGGTTTTGTCGGTGCCTCGCTGGATGATGGGGGTATGGAAAGCACCGCATCTGAAGAGGCAGTAGCGGCCTTTGAAGCGTCTGTCGCCGCACTTGTGGGCCATGTGCGGCGCGCGAGCTCGGCGTCGGGCTCCTTCGGTGCTGATCCTCTTCGGGAGCAGGGAGATGCGTGCCTGGACGGGCTGGCTGAATCGGCCCGGGTGGACGCGATGGTGGCCGCCTTCAGGGTGCAGCTCACCGCAGGATACGCCGACAAGTCCGAGGCCATGGCTCCACCGGCCGTGAGTCCGGGCCAGCACACCGCCCAGGAGATGGGCGTCGTCTCCGAGGTCGCGTGTGCGCTGACGGTCAGTGAACGCTCGGCTTCGGCCCTGCTGGCCC
>JBKKDH010000235.1:0-10284 GCA_046708445.1 Arthrobacter sp. | reverse complement strand
CTGTTCCAGACCTCGCGGAGCTTCGTCGACGTCGGCACGGTGGCCGGAGTGCTCACCAGCCAGAACAACGGCGAGAACTGGTTCAACCTGGGAACCAGCGACCAGAAGCTCAACGACCTCTCCACCGCCATCGCCAGCGCGTCCGACCGTGAGTCCCGGGAGAAGATCGCCGGGGAACTCCAGCAGTACGTGCTCGAACAGGGCTACTTCATCCCGCTGAACCAGCTCGTACAGCGCCTTTACCTCATCTCGCCCAAGGTCCAGGGCGTGAGCTACAACGGCCTGGCGTACGCCAACTTCTACACTGCCTGGATTTCCGGATGACCAGCCAGTACAAGCGATATGCCCTGACCCGGGCGGGGCAGGCCATCGCGGTGGTCCTGCTGGCCTACGTTCTGACGTTCCTGGTCATCAGCGTGCTTCCCGGCGACTCGATCACCAACTCCCTGCGCGATCCCCAGCACGGCCTGAGCGAGGAGGAGATCCAGCGGATCGTCGCCTTCTACGGCCTGGACAAGCCGGTCCTCGTGCAGCTTGCGCTGTCGCTGGGGCGATTCCTGACAGGCGAACTCGGGTTCTCCCTCCAGTCGAACCTGCCGGTGGCGCAGCTGATCGGCGACGCACTGCCGTCCACACTCGGATTGGCGGCGAGCGCGCTCGTCATCGCCGTTGTCCTGGCCGTGGCCATCGCGTACGGCGCCCACTACCTGCCCGGGAAATGGGCGGCAGTCCTGCGCTCCATCCCGGCATTGTTCCTGTCGGTGCCTAACTTCGTCATCGGCCTGGTGCTGATCGAGCTGTTCGCCTTCCGCCTGCATTCCTTCACCACCACCGATCCCAACAGTGCGGCGGCCACGCTCTTCGCCGCCGTCACCCTGGCAATTCCTGTCTCCGCACCGTTGGCCGAAGTGCTGATCGCCAGCCTGGACCATGAGTCCCGGCAGGACTATGCCCTCGTGGCCCGGTCCAGGGGGCTGTCTGAGGCAACTCTGTTCGTCAGGCACCTGGTGAAGCCGTCGGCGCTTCCCACGGTGACCATGGTGGCCCTCATCGTCGGCGAACTCCTTGGGGGCGCCGTCATCACCGAGACCATCTTCGGGCGGGACGGCCTCGGAACCGTTGTCCAGAAGGCCGTCACCGGTGAAGACCAGCCGGTCCTGCAGGCGGCGGTGGCGCTGTCCGCCATCGTCTTTGTGGCGGTGAACCTGGCCGCGGACCTCGTCTCGCCGCTCGTGGATCCCCGGGTCAAGGTCCGGACGGAGGTGCACGCATGAGCAGCGAACTTTCCCTCGCGTCCGTCCGCAACGCCGGCGCCGCCACCGGCCGGGCGGCCTCGGGTGTCCCGCCCACCGTGCTGATCTCCTTCCTCGCGGTGCTTGTTGTGGTCCTGTGGTCGCTGCTGCCCGGACTCTTCACGTCCTACAGCCCGGTCGTCGGCGACACCGCCGCCAAGCTCGACGCCCCGAGCGCTGCGCACTGGTTCGGCACCGACTACCTCGGCCGGGACCTGTACGCGCGGGTGGTCTACGGCACGGCCTCGTCAGTGTCCAGCGCGCTCGTGGCCGTCCTCATCGGCCTCGTCGTCGGTAGTGCCATCGGTCTGGCCAGCGGATTCCGCGGCGGCTGGGTGGACACCGTGCTGGGACGGTTCGTTGATGTCCTTCTCGCCATCCCGGGCTTCCTGCTGGCCGTGGTGATCGTCAGTTCCCTCGGATTCCAGACCATCAACGCGGCCATCGCCACGGGAGTGACGGCAGTTGCCGTGTTTGCCCGGCTGATGCGCGCCGAAGTGGTGCGGGTCCGCAGCGCTGCCTTCGTCGAGGCGTCCTACCTTGAGGGCGGCACCCGGATCCATGTGCTGCTGAAGCACATCCTGCCCAATGCGTACCGGTCCGTCCTGGTGCTGGCGGTCCTGCAGTTCGGGACCTCGATCCTGGTCATCGCCTCGCTCGCTTTCCTCGGCTACGGCGACCCGCCGCCGGCGTCGGACTGGGGCCTGCTGGTGGCATCGGGCAAGACGTACCCGACGGCGCCGTGGCTGGTCTACGCCCCGGCCCTGGTCATCGTCATCACGGTGCTCTCCGTCAACCGGATCAGCCGCTGGCTGCGGAAGGTCAAGTGACCGCCATGACCCTGCAATGGAAGGACAACGACGTGCCAGGAACGAACGACGCCGGAGCGCTGCTCAGTGTGGCCGGCCTGTCGGTGGCCTACGGCCGCAACAGTGTGGTGAACGACGTCGGGTTCACCCTGGGCCGCGGCGAAAGCCTGGCGCTCATCGGCGAATCGGGTTCGGGCAAATCGACGGTAGCCAAGGCCGTCCTCCGGCTCCTGCCCCACGGCCAGGCAACCGTCACCGGCAGCGTACATCTTGGCGGACGCGACGTCCTCACCCTCCCGGAAAAGGAGTTCCGGCCGCTGCGGGGCCGTTCGCTGGGCTACATCCCGCAGGACCCGGGGTCGGCCCTGAACCCTGTCCGGACCATCGGGTCACAGGCCCAGGAGGCAGCGGCGCTGTTAGGCACAGGTGACGCCGATGCCCGGCGGTCCCGCATCCTTGATGTTTTCAAGGAGGTCGGCCTTCCGGACCCGGCCCGTGTCTACGGGTCCTATCCGCATCAGCTCTCCGGCGGGATGCTTCAGCGCGTGCTGATCGGGTTGACTGTCCTGCCGCGTCCCGCGGTGATCGTTGCGGATGAGCCGACCTCCGCCCTGGATGTCACCGTCCAGAAGCTGATCCTGGACATGCTCTCCGATTTCCGCCGGGAACTGGACATTAGCCTGCTGCTGATCACCCACGACCTTGCCATCGCCGCCGAGCGGGCTGATTCACTGGTGGTGCTGAGGAACGGGGCGGTGCAGGAGAGCGGCCCGTCGCGGCAGGTGTTCGCGGCTCCGAAGACGGAGTACGCCCGGAACCTGCATGCCGACGTCCCGGCCCTCAACCCGGACCGCTACCGCCATCACCGCCTGACGTCGGCGCTTCAGCCGCGGGCGGCCGTCGTACCCCAGATCGAGGTGCAGGGCATCTCCAAGCGTTACTCCGCAGGCGGCAAGGACACCGTGGCCGTTGACGGCGTGTCTTTCTCCGTGCCGCGGGGGAGGACCCACGCCCTCGTGGGCGAATCCGGCTCCGGGAAAACGACGGCGGTCAGGCTGCTGCTCGGTCTCGAACAGCCCGACGGCGGTGAGATCACGGTGGGGGGCGACGCTGTCCACGGCCGCCCGCGTGCCGGCCTCCGCTCGGTCCGCCGGCACCTGCAGCTCGTGTACCAGAACCCGTTCACGTCCTTGGACCCCACCTGGCGGGTCAGCAGGATTATCGGGGAACCGCTGGACCAGTTCCGTGTCGGAGACAAGGCCGGGCGCGCGGGGCGTGTCCGGGAAGCGCTGGAGTCGGTGGGCCTGACGGAAGAATTCCTGTCACGCCGGCCAGCCGATCTGTCCGGCGGGCAGCGCCAGCGCGTGGCCATCGCCCGCGCGCTGGTGATGCGCCCGGACGTGGTGGTGCTGGATGAACCGACATCGGCCCTGGACGTAAGCGTGCAGGCCGGAATCCTTGAGCTGCTTGCCCGGCTGCAGGGCGAACTTGGGCTGACCTATCTCTTTGTCTCCCACGACCTGGCACTGGTGCGGCAGATCGCCGACACCGTGTCCGTGCTGCGGCGGGGCAAGGTGGTCGAAGACGGCCCGGTGGAACAGATCTTCTCCCAGCCCCGCCACGCCTATACCCGAACGCTCCTGGACGCCATCCCGAGCGTTGCCCCGGACACGCAGCACACTGCCACTACCCTCCAACTTTCGAAGGCGACATCATGACGACGAACCTGACCACCCGCCCGCTGGCGACCGCCCCTGCCCGCAAGCCTGCCCTGATTGCAGGACTCAGCGCCCCGAAAGGCTTCGGCGACGCAACCCTTCGCAACAAGCGGGCTGACGCGATCGAGCTCCTGGGCGGCATACCCGATCCGGGCGTCCTCCCCACCGAACAGCTGGCAGCGGCAACGTCCCGGGTGCTGTCCCGTCCCGGCGTACCCGCCCTGCAGTACTCCCGCACCGAAGGCATCTCGCCCTTGCGGGAGTGGATCGCAGAACGTGAGGGTGTCGCCGTCGGGCGCGTTGTGGTCACCAACGGAGGTTTCCACGGGCTGTCCCTGGCCATCCAGGCCGTGGTGGAGCGCGGGGACCTCGTGGCCGTGGACAACCCCATCTTCCCGCTCTTCCTCCGGGGGCTGGAGCTGTCCGCCGCGCGCACCCTGCCTGTGCGCGTAGAACCCAACGGCCTGGACGTGGAACACCTCGCCGACCAGCTCCGGGACGGCGCCCGCCCATCGGCGCTGTACACGGTGCCGGACTTCCACAATCCCACGCAGGGTACGCTGCCGGCCGCCGAACGCCGCGAACTCGTCAGGCTCGCGGAACACTACGGTTTCATCATCCTGGCCGACAACCCGTACCGCGAGCTGTGGTACTCAGCCCCGCCCGAGGGCGCTGACATTTTCAACGCCTCGGACCACGTCATCCACATCAACACGTTCACCAAGACCCTCGGTCCCGGACTCCGCCTGGGCTGGTCCATCGTCCCGGAACACCTGACGGGGGACATCGTTGCGCTGCGGAGCCGGCACGATTCCCACACCTCCACCTTCGTCCAGGCTGTCGTCGGTGAACTGCTGACGGCCGAGCCCGGGCTGTTTGATGTGACCCTCGGCCGGGCCCGGCGGCTGTACCGCACGCGGGCCGAGACGCTGGTGGCCGCCCTGGAACGCGAAGCGCCGGGAACCTTCGACGCCGTCGTCCCCGATGGCGGGCTCTTCCTGTGGCCGCGCCTGCGGGACGACGCCATCAACGCTGAGGTACTCGCCGCGGACGCCAGTGCCGAAGGCGTCGAGTACCAGCAGGGTTCGTTCTTCCCGTCCGGTCCGGGCACGGACGCGGACCGGCACCTCCGCTTCGCGTACGGCCATGTGGACGGCGCCCAGCTCGAAGAGGCAGCGGCGCGCATCGGGCGGGCCGTGAAGAAGCAGGGAGCCTAAGGGCCCGCTCCGTTCCGCGAGATGGCACTTAATGGCAATGTGCGACGCCGGGACTGCCGTTAAGTGCCACCTCGCCGGAGCCGTTCGATCAGCGCGTCGAGGATCGGCAGCTGTCCGCGCACCAGCCGGGTGCGGGCGTCAGTTTCGGTGGCCCATTCCGCGCGGTCGATTTCGGGGAAGTCAGTGATCACTCCGGATCCCTTCGGCCATTCCAGCGCGAAGGTGTTGCTCACGATCCGCTCAGGTGCGAAATCCGACCCCGCCGTGAAGACTGTGATGACCTTGCCCGAGGGCTGCCTGAACGAACCCAGCAACTGGTAGTCGGCAACGGGTGCGGGCACGCCCATTTCCTCGGCGAACTCCCGCTGGGCGGCTGCCCACGGGTCCTCGTCCCCGGTGTACTCGCCTTTGGGCACGGACCAGGCGCGGGCTTCCTTGCGCGCCCAGAATGGTCCGCCCATATGGGCGATCCAAAACTGCAGGCCCGACGCCGGGTCCTGGCGGTAGAGCAGGATGCCTGCACTGCGAACGCTCATGTGTCCTCCACGTGGTCAGGCTACCCCGTTTCGGCCCGCCCGCTGTTGCCAAAGTTGCGCGAGAGGTTCACAGTGAAGTAGGTCACATAAGGGCCGGGAATCCTGCTGCGGTTCCACCGGGAGCCGTCTACCCGCTGTGGAGGTCAGCCATGAGCCAGACGTCTGAAGAAGTGTACGACGTGACGCCCGAGGGGGACGGGCCCGAACTCAAACGGGTCCTCGGGCCCAAACTCCTGCTCCTGTTCATCGTCGGCGACATCCTCGGCGCCGGCGTCTATGCCGTGACGGGCACCATGGCCGGCACCGTGGGCGGCATCGTGTGGCTGCCGTTCCTGCTTGCCTTCGTCGTCGCGACGCTGACGGCGTTCTCGTACCTGGAGCTTGTCACCCAGTACCCGCAGGCAGCCGGTGCGGCGCTGTATACGCATAAGGCCTTCGGCATCCATTTCGTCACCTTCCTGGTGGCCTTCGCCGTGGTCTGCTCCGGCATCACCAGCGCCTCCACCTCAGCAAACGTCCTCGCCCAGAACTTCTTCGGCGGCCTGAAGATCAACGGCTGGATGGAAGTGCCCGGACGGGAGGTGATCACCCTGGTGGCGATGGCCTTTATGCTGCTGCTGGCGGCCATCAACCTCCGCGGCGTGGGCGAGAGCGTGAAGTTCAACGTAGTACTGACCCTGGTGGAGATGATCGCGCTGTGCATTGTGATCGGTGTCGGTTTCTTCGTGATGGCGCAGGGGACGGGCAACGCTGGAGAAATATTCGTCTTCAACGACTACCAGGACAAGGGCCTGTTCTTGGCCGTCACCGCGGCCACGTCCATCGCGTTCTTCGCGATGGTCGGTTTCGAGGACTCCGTGAACATGGTGGAGGAGACCCATCACCCGGAGAAGATCTTCCCCCGGACCATGCTCACCGGACTTGGCGTGGCGGTCATCCTCTACATGCTCGTGGCCATATCCGTGGTCAGCGTGCTCTCACCCACCGAGCTGGAGAACATCAGGGAGGCCGAGGGCGCCGCCCTCCTTGAGGTGGTGCACAAAGGTTCGCCGGACTTCCCGATCGACAGGATCTTCCCGTTCCTTGCTGTCTTCGCCGTCGCCAACACAGCGTTGATAAATATGTTGATGGCCAGCCGCCTGATCTACGGAATGGCCCGCCAGCACGTCCTGCCCCGGCCCCTCGGGAAGGTACTCCCGGGACGCCGCACACCGTGGGCCGGCATCCTGTTCTCCACCGTCCTGGCGCTCGGCCTCATCTGGTACGTCACATCCGACCCAAAGAGCAACATCGTGGCAAACCTCTCCGGGACCACTGCGTTCCTGCTGCTGTGTGTCTTCACCGTGGTCAATGTGGCCTGCCTGGTGCTGCGCCGCAAGCGGGACCCCAACCGCAAGGTATTCTTCACGTCACCCGGGCAGTTGCCCCTTCTGGCCGCACTGTTGTGCGCCTTCCTCGCCGGCCCATGGGTGGGCCGGAACGTCATCCAATACCAGATCGCCGGGGGCCTGATGGCCATCGGCGTGGTGCTCTGGTTCATCACGTGGCTGATCAACAGGAGGACGAACGCCGGCCCTGGCGGGCCCGTGGGCCTGCAGAACATCGGCAAGGACGACAAGCGCTGACCCTTGGCTGGTGCCCTCGGCTGCGCCGCCCCTTTCGGCGGTAAAGAATCCGTCGTGACGTCTCTATGCCCTTGCAATGACGTCACCGTGACGTCATACTGATGTCATGGACCTGCAACAGTACGTGATGAACCTCCAGGAGCACTTGCACACTGTGTCCGACGCCGGCGGCGAGCAGGCGCGGGAACTTGCCGGCCGCCTCACCGCCCCGCTGGAAACCGCAACGCGGCTGGTTCTCCTGGAGGCCCTGACGGCGGCTGCCAGCGAAATCACCCGTGAACTTGCGCCGGGTTCAGTGGACGTCCGGCTCCGGGGACGCGATCCGGAGTTTGTCGTGACGCCTCCGCCCGCCCCTGCGGACTTTGACGACGTCACGGTGAGTGGCCTTCAGGGAACCCCGGTGCCCACACTCCAGAGTGACGACGGCGCAATCTCGCGGCTCACGCTGCGGCTGCCCGAGCCACTCAAGGCGCGCATCGAAGAAGCCGCGGCGGCGGAAAATGTCTCCGTCAACGCGTGGCTCGTCCGCTCGGTCACCGCTTCCCTGGACGGGACAGGAACCACACGCAGCGAAGCGCGCAGGACGCCGTCCGAAGGCCGCCGCTTCACCGGGTGGGTCCACTAGGGCCGCCTGCAGCGAGCGCCCCCCACCCTCAAAGCACTGAACAGTCCAAAGGAAAATCCGATGCCGGTCTATGAAACTCCCGAACGAATCTCCCTGAACGTTGAGTACAACCTCGGCGATATCCACATCACCGCAAGCGACCGGACGGACACCGTTGTTGACGTCCGGCCCAGCGACGGCGGCAGGGCAGCCGACATCAGGGCTGCCGAACAGACCCGCATTGATTTCTCCAACGGAACCCTCTTTATCAAAGGGTCGAAGGAGTGGAAGCGGTTCGCCATCCTGACGGGTAACGGCGCTGTTGACGTCACTGTTGACTTGCCGTCCCACTCCGACGTCCGCTGGGAGGCCGGCATGGGAAAGTTCGACGGCGAGGGGAACCTTGGACGGTGTGACCTCAAGACCGGAATGGGCCACATCCGTCTCCACAAGGCGGATGCGGTTACAGCAGACTCTGACTATGGCGACATCATCCTGGACCACGTCTCCGGCGACGCCGAACTGAAAACCGGATCAGGCGAAATCCGGGTCAACGGCGTCGACGGCTCCACCCAGGTCAGGAACTCGGACGGACATATCAGGATCGGCGACGCGGCCGGCGAGGTCCACATCAAAGCAGCCAACGGCAACATCCTCATCGGCAGTGCCCAAGCCTCCGTGACCGCCAAATCCGCCAATGGCAAGATTCGGATCGGCGAGGTCACACGCGGATCCGTTGTCATGGAAACGGCCTACGGCGACCTGGGGGTCGGAATCCCCGAAGGCACCGCGGCGTGGCTGGATGTCAGCACCCAGTACGGGAAAGTCCGGAACGCCCTGACCGCATCCACTGGCCCGGGGGAGTCCACCGAGACCGTCGAGGTCCGGGCACGCACGTCGTACGGCGACGTCCACATCCACCGCCCCGGACAGCCGGCGCACAGGAACCGAACCAAGTAACCTCATACGCTTCTCGAGCCCTTACTGCCCCTTGCCCGGGTGGATGGCCACAAACTCGATACCGGCCTGGACCTTCTTCTTCGGAACCCGGGAAAATCCCTTGGCGTCGAGCTGGTTCTGTGCGCGGTACTCGGCCAGGGCCTCGTCGTAGATGCGGTTCAGCCGGAGGCCGCTGAACACTTCCTGGGTGCCGTCAGCAAACGTGACAGTCACCTCGGTGCTGCCGGGAAAATGGCGCTTCATCCGGATGAAGCCTTCTGCGTCCTGCTGGAGATTGATCATGCTGGTCCCGCTTTCATATGTGGCAGCCTCCAGTCTCTCCTACAGCAGGCCCCCGATGGGACAGGCGGACCGGCAGCCGCCGTGCGGGGAGAATGGACGGGTGACTTCTCCCAGTTTTGCCGCGACGTTTGACCTGGCTGCCATCGGCGCCGGACTGGCCTTTGCCGACTCCCTCGGCGATCTCGCAGCAGCGCTGGGCCGGGGCGGTCAAGCAGGGACGGCGGTGGTGCAGGCGCCGCCGGGCACGGGCAAGACCACGTTAGTTCCGCCACTGCTCGCCAACCTGCTGGCCAGCTCCCGGGATGGGCAGGGACAGCGACGCGTGGTGGTCACGCAGCCGCGGCGCGTTGCCGCCCGCGCAGCGGCCAGGCGACTTGCCGCCCTGGATGGCAGCCGCCTCGGCGACAGGGTGGGCTACCACGTCCGCGGCGAGCGCCAGGCAGGCTCCGGAACCGTGATCGAGTTTGTCACACCGGGGATCCTGCTTCGCCGGCTGCTCGATGACCCGGGTCTGGAAGTGGCCGGCGCGGTGATCCTGGATGAGGTCCACGAACGCGGCCTGGAGACCGACCTCCTACTGGGCATGCTCAGCGAAGTACGCCAGCTCCGCGGCGACCTCACTCTGGTGGCCATGTCCGCCACTCTGGACGCGCCGCGCTTCGCCGCCCTGCTCGGGGGCGCCTCCAGCGGAGAAGCAGGAGATCACGACGGCGGCGTGCCGGCTCCAGTGGTTGACTGCCCGTCGGCGCTGTACCCCCTGGACGTCGAATGGATGCCCGCCGGGGTGGCCCGGCTGGACGGCCGGGGCGTCACGCGCGGGTTCCTGGACCACGTTGCGGACACTGCCGCAGCGGCACACGCCAGGGCCGGCGCGGACTCGGACACCCTGGTGTTTGTCCCCGGCGCCCGCGAGGTGTCCCACGTTGCAGGCCGGCTGCGCGCGCGGACGGGCACCGGGACGGAAGTCCTGGAGCTGCACGGACAGGTCAGCCCCGCGGAGCAGGACCGTGCCGTCTCCGGCCGCACCAACGAAGCCCTGTCCCGGATCATCGTCTCCACAGGCCTTGCCGAATCATCCCTGACCGTCCCGGGCGTCCGGATTGTCGTCGACTCCGGTCTGACCCGCGAGCCGCGGCGTGACGCAAGCCGGGGAATGTCCGGGCTGGTGACCGTGTCCTGCTCCCGCGCATCCGCGGACCAGCGCGCCGGCCGCGCCGCCCGGCAGGGTCCGGGCCTGGTGG
>JBKKDH010000234.1:0-3374 GCA_046708445.1 Arthrobacter sp. | reverse complement strand
GTTGTGCAGTTCCTCAGGAACCGCGCCACCCGCCGTCGGGGTTTAATCAGCTCTATGTCCGAAGCCCCCGCCCGTGTGGCTCCAAGCGGTGCGACCGGTGGAACAAGCCCTGGATGCCCTCGGTCAGATCGATGACGATCATGGTCAGGATGGTCATCATGATGGCCGGAAGGGCGAATCGCGCGGCCGCGACATGCTCCGGCTCCTCGAATACCTCGAAAGGGGCCTCGAACCCGCCGTGCTGTATGACAGCGAACAGTTCGCCCCCATGCCCAAGGAGCGCTATTGACTGCGCCGCGAGGAGTATCCAGGCCAGGACGCGGAGGGTGCGGTTCGGGGCCAAGCGCTTCAGCTGCCAAATCACCCAGAGGCCAATGATGAGGCATGGGATGTAGACCAGATGGAACGCCATGTGATCGGTCCTCAGCAGCGTAAACGGCAGGATGGCAAACGGCACAAGCACCACCAGGTTGGCCATGCCCAGCCAGAATCCGAAGCGGTCCGCCATCCGCCTGCGTCCTGTTTCCGCCTCCGCTGTACGTTCACTGACAGCCTTGCTATCCGCCATCGGGATCATCTCCTTGTATCCGCTGGCACCAAGCCAGAACTGGTTGATGATCCCGAAGCTACGCCGACCAGCGGGCCGAATCATCGGTGAAAGCACCTATTCCCTCCGGGGCGGATTTGGGACAGCATTGGCTGTATGGCTGTCGGCGGATTGAGTATGCCCCCGACGCCGCTCCATCCCGAGAGAATCCTGTGGTCCGGCGCCGCCGGAGCGCTGCTCGCTGTGGGTGTGGCCAGTGCCGTTTTTCAATGGAATGCCGCCATCGATCCGCCGTTTTTCGCATTTTCTCCTCCGGCGCACGTGTCGCTGATCTGCGCGGCCGCCGTCATTTTTGCCTCGGCTTCGGTGATTCGGCGCTTAGGAAACCGGCGTCTGACGTCGCTGACGTTCGCTGTGGGTGCCGCGCTGTGCCTGTACCCGCTCTGGATGTTCCTGAGCAACGTCCTCGTGTGGGACGGCGGGAATACCGCTCTGTCCGGAACCATCCTGCTGGCGACGGCGTTCTCGTGGCATGCTCCCTGCCTCCTGCTGCTTCAGTTGCTGCCAATTGTCGTAGCAGAGGACATCGCCGGACAGTCGCGGCGGCTGGTGCGCTACCTGCTGGTGGCTTCCGTGGCCTTTGCGTCGTTCTCCCTCGCCGTGGGCGGACAGGCCCGCAGCATGCCCCAGATGGAACCCCTGCTTCCGCCCGGCTCGGCACTCGGCTCCTTCCTGCAGTGGTTCTCGGATGGGGCTGGCTCCTTCCTGTGGCTCGGCAGCTTCCTGGTATCGCCGGTCACCGTATGGCTGCTGGTCCGGGCCTCTGAGGGCGAGCGCCGCCAGCGGCTGCTGCTGGCGGGCATCGCTTCACTGGTTCCGGTCTTCATCATCGTCCTGTGCTCGGCTGCGGGGATTGCCGTTGCCGTTGGCGGCCTGGGCAGCTCTGTGGGATTCACCACGCTGATTGTGGGGTTCGCTGTGAGTTGTGCACTGACAGCGTTCCTGGTGGCCGGTGCCGTGGCGTCCGAAACCAGGCGCGGGATCCCCCGTCGGCTGATCACGCTGGTCCTCAGTGGGACGCTCCTCGGGACCGTTGCGCTCGCGGCCGCCAGCGCCGGAATCGCCATCGCCGGATCCGTATGGCTTTCGTCCATGATGACCATCGCCGTCGCCGCTGTCCTGATTCCGTTCTCGTTGAGGTTGGCCACGTGGTGCAGCAGGGTGCTGGATCCCCGCGAGAACCTGTTGGCGGAGCTGCGCCGGCGTGGCAAGGTGCCGTCCGGGGGCGAAGGGCAGGCGATCGAAGCCGCTCTCCGCACGGCAACTAACGACGCCGGCGCCACAGTCAGCCTCAAACTCCCGGAGGGCGCGGGTTGGGTTGACTCCAGGGGGCTTGCCGTCCCGTGGCCCAAAGGACAAGAGCACATGCTTCTGCTGGGCACCTCCGGAGATCCGCACGCCTGCGTCATGTTCGGTTCCGCCCGGTCCGCGTCGTTGGGAGCAGCCATCCCCCAACTCGACCGCATCCTGGAACCGGCTGTCCTGGAGGCCGCCGTGCACTACCGGCATGCCGCCGCGGAACGTGAATCTGCGCGGGCGGTTGGCGCCGGCGCACAGGAGCGCGCCCGGATCGTCCAGGACATGCACGACGGCGTGCAGGGTCGCCTGCTGGGACTGGCATTGAACCTGCAATCTGCATCCCGGACCGTGGAAGACTCACACGCACGCCTCGCCATGGAGGAGATCGTCTCCGGGATGGGCGGAGTCCTGGAGGAACTGCGCCTGCTGGCGCTGGGAAGCGTGCCGGCAAAGCTTGCTTCCGATGGACTGCATGCTGCGCTCAGTGACTTCGTCGCGCCTATGCCCATCCCCATCCATCTCGCGGTCCTGCCGGACCGGATCAGCCCGCAACTCGAGGCCATGAGCTACTTCGTGGTTGCCGAAGCCGTTACCAACTCCGTGAAACATGCGCACGCGAGTTATGTTGACGTTCAGCTGCTGTTGGCGAACCGCGTCCTCAGCATCACAGTGGCCGACGACGGCGTTGGATCCGCTGATCTGCGGGCTGGCACCGGACTGCGCGGCCTGGCCGAGCGTGTCCGTGCGATGGGCGGGCACCTGATCGTCAGCGACCGCACACCCAACGGCACCCTCGTGGAGGTATCGGTGCCGTGCGAATCGTCATAGCCGAGGACCTGGTCCTGCTCCGCGAGGGTATCGCGCGGCTCCTCGCGGACGCCGGCCACACCGTCGTAGCCCAGGCAGGCGACGCACACGGCCTGATCGACGCCGTCGTCGAGCACCGCCCGGATCTGCTGATCGCCGATGTCCGGATGCCGCCCAGCCACACGGATGAAGGTGCCCGCGCCGCCCTCATGCTTCGCGAGCGTTATCCGTCGCTGCCAGTGATCATCCTGTCCCACGTTGTGGATCCTGCAGTCGCCGTGATGATGACCCGCCGGAACCTGGCTGCCTTCGGATACCTGCTCAAGGACCGGGTCCTGCACACCGAGGAGTTTCTGGCAACGGTTCAGCACGTTGCTGACGGCGGCACGGCAATTGATCTGCAGGCGATCAACGCGTTCCTGTTGTCCAACGAGCACCGGCTGACGGCGCTGACTCCACGCGAGCTCGAAGTCCTGCGGCACCTGGCGGCAGGTCGGAGTAATGCCGGGATCGCCCAGGTGCTGGTCACCTCGCGCCGGACAGTGGAGGCACACCTCCGTTCGGTGTTCGTCAAACTTGGCCTGGAAGATGCCCCGGAGGACAACCTCCGGGTGCAGGCGGCACTCGCGTGGCTGCGTGAGGGAGCAGTCGCCGGCTGACC
>JBKKDH010000233.1:0-7001 GCA_046708445.1 Arthrobacter sp. | reverse complement strand
CGTTTACACCGTGGATGTCATCGGTTCGATCCCGGTAGGACCCACCAAGCAAAACCCCGTTGCTCCGGCCTCTTCGGCCGCGAGCAACGGGGTTCTTTCGTGGTCGGACGTGTCCTTCCCGGCGATTCACCTGAGCCTCGCGCACGTGATGGGCACGCCTTCTGCCGACCACCCTTCCGGTGCCACGTGGACCGGCCGTGTATCACTGTCGGCTGCGCCTTCGCAGGCCTCCTTCGCTTCCTGTACGCCCTGGGACCAGGACGGGCCCGCTTCGCGCGCCACCTGGGTGGGGAAGTAGGAAACAGCGAGCAAAACAGCCAACACCGCTCCAACTGCTGCTGCTGCCGGGACTGACTTTGTCCCCAAGGATTCTGCCACCAGGGGAATCAGCGCCAGGATAAACATCGAGGGCACGGCCGAGTACCGGGACAGTGTGAACTGCGCCCACTCGGTGTCCGTGAGCTGCGAATAGTGGAACTGGTCACCCGGGTTGGCCACAAGGCATGCTGTCCAGATGCCCAGGGACGCAGCCAGGAAGACCAGGGCCACCAGGCGGTTTTCCTTGGAAGCTGTGGCCAGCAGGTAGGCCACTGCCGCGACAATGGGAACGCTGGCGACCACAACTGGCGCCACGCCGAAATTGAGGATGTTCAGGCCCATGTTCCGGGAGGCACCGTAAAAAATCACGCCCGTAACGTTGACGAACCATCCGATGACTACAGATCCCGCGTCCATGAGCTCGCCTTTGTGCTCACTGCGGGGGAACGTCAGCATGGTGAAGATTTGGCATGCTGCGCCTGCGACGAGCCCTGCCCGGGCGGGCCAATAGGCTTTGTTCCTGATTCGGAAAAGGACCAGCGGCAGGAAGACGACGGAGATCACCTCGGTGATCGCCGAGAGCCCTGCCACAACAAACAGCAGGAAGCCCGCAGCTTTGTTCTCCGCTGGCTTGAACAGCAGCCACGGCGTCAGCCACAGCAGATACCAATGCAAGTTGGCGGTATTGCCCAGAATCTCATAGGGAGCGATGCTGACCATGACCGGGATGGCCGCCCAGGCACCCCGCAGCCAGACCTTATCGGTGAGGGCTCCGGCGCAGTAGAAGGTCAGGAAAGCCACCAGCGCCACCACGAGGGACGATATGAACGCCAGGGCCACCGCGAAGTCCTTCACCGCCACGAAGTGGACCACCAGCTCCGCGATAGTTCTCGGCAGCACGTGCAGGTATCCCTCATAAGGGGCAAAGAGGGCAGCCGGACCGCCTCCGGAGAATGCCTGCCCGAGGAAAATGGGGCCATCTTCAGCCCAGACAGTGGCAGTCGCCGCGGCAGGCAGCCGCAGAAAGGCAACGAACGCTGTGAGTGTCAGGCCCACGACGGCCATGGCTGCCCGGCTGGCGAATACCCGCAATGCTTTGTCTCCTGGTTTGTGCTTGCAACGGAGTCAAAGCCCGCCTGTCCGGGGGCCGGCACCAGCCGGTCTGCCCAGGCTTCAATATAGCCCAGAACCATGCCAAGAACCCGAAACGGCGGTGTCCGCCAACCCCGCGGAAGTCTCTCCCGAGGATTGTCGGA
Source organism: Arthrobacter sp. (assembly GCA_046708445.1). GTDB lineage: Bacteria > Actinomycetota > Actinomycetes > Actinomycetales > Micrococcaceae > Arthrobacter. Next base: position 5,427 of record JBKKDH010000233.1, on the reverse strand, counting down.
CCCCGGCCATACCGTGCAGGCATGGAACATGTGGTGCTCAAGACAACAACAAGCGGAAGGCCCGCAACGGTGATCTTCGGGGGCAGGCAGTGGGCGGTCAGCGCCGCGCCTGTCCGATGGTTCGAACGTGTCAGCTGGTGGGAAGGCCAGCGCCGAATGCCACGCGGAATCAGCAGAGTGGATGTGGAAGTACTGCAGGTCCAGGTGCGGCTGGGGAACAATCCCCGCTCGGCATTGACCACCATGACGCTGGTGCGTGATGGGCTCGGCGGCAGCTGGAGGCTCAGGGAATCCGTTGCTGACGCGGCCTGATGGAAATCCACCCGGGCATTGGAAAACCCTCCACCGCGACTATTGGGGGATGCCGCGGTGGAGGGTCTGAGATGAATATACCGTGAACTCCCGGAAACAAAAAATGTCACGCGGGTACTACGAAAAGTTTTTCGCGGGCGTGTCATAAAGGCCACTGCATCGCGGGCTTCCAGCCATTATGATGGTTGGTGTTCAGTGGAATGAACAGCTGGATCTGATGACAACGCATTGGCGCGCCGACTGAAGGAGAATCATGGCCGATTCCCGCCCACCCCGATCCTCCGAGGGCCTCGGAAGCGCTTCACCGGCGCCGGCAGTCACCCGGGCGGCGGCCGTATTGGAGGCGCTTGCGGCATCCCCTGCGGGAAAGTTGACCCTGAGCGATCTTGCTCGTGAGTTGGGTATCCCTAAGTCATCAACTTCCAACCTGCTCCTTGCCCTCGAAGAGGCGCGGCTCATCGGTCGCCAGGGTGCGGAATTCACCCTGGGCCGCAAGCTGGTCGAACTTGGTGCCGCCTATCTCAGCCGGCTGGACGAAGTGCAGGAGTTTTACAGGTATTGCGAACAGGCGCCCACACTTTCCGGCGAGACGGTCCGCATTGCCATGCTGGATGGGAGCAATGTCATCTACCTCGCCCGATATGAGGGCCATCCAGCAGTAAGGCTCACATCCAATATCGGCGACAAGATGCCGGTTTCCCTGTGTGCCGTTGGCAAGGTGCTGGTCGCCCGCCTTCACGATCACGACCTTGAAGCCATGTTCCCGGACGATCTCGAGCTTCCGGTGATGACACCAAAGTCGCTGCGCACGGGAGCGCAGCTTAAGGCGCAACTGGAGGCGATCCGTGATCAGGGCTATGCCTTCGAAGATGAGGAATCAACCACCGGGGTTGTCTGCCTGGCTGTGGCCGTTCCGACCCACGGTGCACACGGCCCCAGCCTGGGTCTCTCCGTCACGGCACTGAAGGCCACGTACTCCGCGGAACAGGGTGACCGGATGGTTAAGGAGCTTCGGGAACTCGCCCATTCCCTCGGCAACCCCATGGGCTGACGCGCCTTTAACGGGCCGAGGTTGAAGCAATCAAACAATTTCCCTGCAGACCCTTGCCGCCTGTTCAACTTGCTGTACTCTGTTCAATATAGTGATCTGCACAACAGGTGCTGTCGCTAACCCACCAGGCCAACGGGGGCCTGGCGTGTTTTTGAGGGAGTTCCAGTGACAACTCGTACTACATCACCGCAAGCTGACGTGGACGGCGCCGTCGTCGATCCGGAGCAGCTGCGAAGGGCAACTCTTGCCAGTTCCGTAGGTTCCGCCCTGGAGTACTACGACTTCTATATCTACGGCCTGGCCTCGGCCCTGATTTTCGGGCCGCTGTTCTTCTCCCCGCTGGGCGAGAGTGGCGCAGTCATCGCCTCGTTCGCTACTTACGGCGTTGGGTTCGCGGCCCGGCCGTTCGGCGGCGTGATCTTCGGCTACATCGGCGACCGTTTCGGCCGCAAAATGGTCCTGATCCTCACCATCGGGCTGATGGGCATGGCCAGCTTCGCCATCGGCCTGCTGCCCACGTTCGAGCAAGCCGGGATGGTGGGAGCAGTCCTCCTGGTGGCTCTCCGGATCCTTCAGGGATTGGGCGCCGGTGCCGAGCAGGCTGGAGCCACCACCCTGATCTCGGAAGTGGCACCGCGCCGCCGTCGCGGTTTCTTCGCCTCCCTGCCGTTCGTTGGCATCCAGCTCGGTACGCTCCTGGGCGCGGGCACGTTCGCCCTGATGGCGCTGGCCGACAAGGCTGTCCTGCAAGGCTGGCTGTGGCGTGTGCCGTTCCTGGCCAGCGTCATCCTGATTGTCATCGCCGTGTTCATCCGGCTGCGGCTGAAGGAGACTCCGGTCTTCCAGGAACTCGAAAAGCACAAGGCCGTGGTCAAGAACCCGGTCGGCCAGATCTGGAAGCACTCCAAGAAGAACGTACTGATCGGCATCGGCCTGCGTATGGGAGAAAACGGAAACTCTTCCATCTACTCCGCGCTCCTGGTCTCGTTCCTTAGCTTGCCCGCGGGAATTTTCGCCGGCGACAAGTTCATCGGCCCCACGGGACTCCTCATCGCCGCCGGGTTCGCCGCGGTCATGGTGGTCACCTTCGGCGCCCTGTCCGACCGCTTCGGCCGCGTCCCCGTCTACCGCTACGGTGCCCTGTTCCAGGCTGTCATCGCCCTGCCAGCCTTCTACCTGGTCACCCTTGGCAATGTCACTCTGGTCTGGGTAGTCATGGTGGTGGGCATCTCCCTGGGTGTCCAGTCCATGCTCGGGCCGCAGTGTGCCTTGCTGCCGGAACTCTTCGGATCCCAGCACCGCTTCACCGGTGTGGCCCTGAGCCGCGAACTCTCAGCTGTCCTCGCCGGCGGCTTCGCGCCCATGATCGGCGTGGCGCTCCTTGCTGCCACAGGCCACTCCTGGCTGGTCCCCGCGATCTACTCCCTGGTCCTGGCGCTGATCTCCTTCGGGACAACGTTCTTCACGCCGGAAACCAGCGGCCGCGACCTGGCCCTCGTCGAGGACGCCAGCTAGCGCACCGCATTCCATGGAAGGTGGCCTCCCCGGCAACTGGGAGGCCACCCTCGGGCGGTTAACAGTGCGAACGATGTTTCAGGTCCCGTGACCCTCAGCTTGAGTTCTTCCTTCGGCGCCGCAGTCAGTCCCGCTTGGACATAAAAGAGCCCCTGCCGGGATTCCTGTTTCCAGGATCCACGGCAGGGGCTCTGACGTGCCGGCCGCCTGTGCGGACCAGCGGTGGCGGATCAGTAGAAGTGGACGGTGTCCACGAGGTGGGGCAGGTCGCCGCCGTCGAGGAAGGTACGCAGGTTGCTGGCGAAGCGCTCCGTGATCAGGCGGTTTTCCGCGGCACTGAGTGCCGATGTGTGGGGCGAGACCATCACCTTCGGGTGGTTCCACAGCGGGCTGTCCTGGGGCAGCGGTTCGACGGCGAAGACGTCCAGGCAGGCGTAGGACAGTTGGCCGTTGTCCAGTGCTTCCAGCAGGGCTTCCTCATCCACCACGGTGCCACGGCCGACGTTCACGAAGACCGTGCCCGGCTTCATGGCCGCAAAGACCTCACGGTTGAAGAGCCCCTCTGTAAAAGGAGTCCCCGGGAGGGTGTTAACCACAGCGTCCGCAGTGGCCAACAGTCCCGCCAGCCCGTCGTTGCCGGAAACCTGTTCAATTCCCTCGATCGGCTCGACCGTGCGCTTGGTACCGCTGACCTTCATGCCCAGTGCCCGAGCGATCCGGGCCGTTTCAAGTCCGATCTCTCCCAGACCGGCAACCACCAGGGTCGATCCGCTGACCAGCCGGGTGGGGGTGCGCAGCTGAGGCCATACTTTGGCGGCCTGGTCCTGCGCGAGTTCGGCGCTGCGCTTGAAGCCGTTGAGGATTCCCAGCGCAGCAAACTCTGCCAGGGGCAGGGCGTGCACGCCGGCGGATGTGGTCACCTTGAATTTCTGCAGGGTTTCCTGGTCCAGCCCGGAGGCCTTCACCGCTCCGCCGGCCCCGGCCGCCATGCAGTGGACCCACTGGAGGCGCGGGTTCTCGCGGGCGATCCGGGCCAGGCCTGCCGGACTCTCGTTGGGGAGCCCATAGAGCACCTGCGCCTGGTTGAGCATAAACCAGTAACGCTCTTCCTGTTCAGGCGTGCGGCAGAAAGCGGGATCGCCCGAGTGGTCCGCCGGAAAGCGCTCCGGCGGCAGCAGGTCGGGATCGTAAAGGACGGGAACAGAGGGGTCTACGGCGCGGAGGCGGTCCACGTGCTCAGCTTCGAGCGGGACGGCGATGGCGACGATGGTTTCAGACGTCATAGTGTTCATCATACTGAATAGAGGATAGGATATTGAACAAATTTCCCCTTATTAACCACGATGATGTGAGGCAGGGCCGACAATGGACGACAGAACCGCGGGCTTTGTAGGCCTGGGGCTCATGGGCCAGCCCATGGCCGCCAATCTCCTGCGAAGCGGTTGGAACCTGACGCTGTGGAACCGGTCGGCCGGCGCCCTTACAGCCCTGGAAGAGTTGGGCGGCCGGCGGGCGCGCGAGGTCGCCGATATGCGCGACCTGCCGGTGATCGCCTTTATGCTGCCGGACCTGTCCTTCATCGAGGAGGCCGCCGCCGGACTCCTGGAGAGCTGGCGCACCGCGCGGCCCCGGCCCGGTACCAGTGTGGTGGTCATGAGCAGCGTCTCGCCCTCCGGCGTGCAGGACTTCGGCCGGGAAGTGCAGCAGGCGAGCCAAGGCAATGCGGCTGTGCTGGACGCGCCCGTCAGCGGCGGAACAGCCGGAGCAGTTGACGGCACGCTTGCCATCATGGCCGGCGGCGCCGCCGCTGACTTCCGCAGGCTGGAGCCGTTCTTTAGCGCCATGGGAACCACCGTGCGGCACATGGGAGCACTGGGGGCAGGATCACTCGCCAAGGCCTGCAACCAGCTCATCGTCGGAACCACGACGGCGGCGCTCGCCGAAGCCGCGGAACTGGCCGAACGCTCCGGCCTGGATGCTGCTGCCCTGTTCGAGGTCCTGGCAGGTGGCCTGGCCGGCAGCCGCGTCCTGGAAGTTGTCGGCCCGCGGCTTGTCCGCAAGGACTACACGCCCAGCGGCCCGGCCAAGTTCATGCACAAGGATCTGTTGTTTGTCCTGGACTCAGCCCGAAGGGCCGGCATGGCGTTGCCAATGGCGACCGCCGGCGCGGAGCTCTATGGGGAGCTCAAACGCCAGGGCATCGGCGACCACGACATCGCGGTGGTTCGCCAGGTGATTTCACAAGTCAGCGATGCACACGCGCGCAGCGCAAGCGAAGGGACAGTTTCACCATGAGTTCATTGTTTGATTTGTCGGGGCGGGTTGCTTTGGTGACGGGTTCGAGCCGGGGGATTGGCAATGCGTTGGCCCGGGCGTTGGCCGACGCCGGCGCCACGGTGGTGTTGAACGGGATCAACGCCGAGCGGCTGAAGGCGGCTGAGGCGGCGATGGCGGCGGAGTATGCTCCGGGGCAGGTGCACAGCATCGCATTTGATGTCACCTCCGATGCGGGGGCGGCGCGGGGTGTGGCGTGGGTGGAGGAGCACGTG
>JBKKDH010000232.1:0-2550 GCA_046708445.1 Arthrobacter sp. | reverse complement strand
GCCCCTGGTGCGACCAGCCGCAGCTGCGGATCCGCCTCATCGGCGCCCACGGCAAAACCGAACCCGTAGTCCGCTGCGAGTCCGGGACCTGCGAGCCGCCGAGCGAGGACTGCGGCGCCCACCACCGCGGCTATCCCATCTGGCCGGTGTTCGAGTGGGACTGGCTCGCCGGCCAGCTCGACCACCACGCCGCCGAGAAAGAACGCAAACACCAGGAGACGGTCCGCGCCCAGGCGGCCATCGCGGCAGGAGGAAAAAAGTGAGCACCTTCGCCATCACCCTGTACGGCGGCCCCGAAGACGGGACCAAGATCGATGTCCCCACACTCGCCGACGGGACCGTCCCCAAGGACCTCTACTACCAAGGACCTGTGCACGTCCAGCCGACCCCGACAGGGATACCCAAGGTGGTTCCCGCCGCCTTCGACTACCACTACCTGCAGGGCCCCAAAAACCCCCACCGGTACGACTACCAAGGAGAAGAGAAAAAACCATGAGCGAAAACGAATACAAGCTCTACACCGCACCAACGGGCACGAGCATACCCACCGGCGACCCGAAAGAACCATGGGTCGAGATCATGCGCCTCACGGACGGCGAACGCGTCACCAAAGAGGGCTACTACGACGCCGCCGGCAGGTGGCGCGAATTCGGCACCTGCCCTACCAGGTACACGCAGGAAGCCCTCCGCTTCCGCGTCCAGCAGCACGTCGACATGCTCACCGGGAGGAAGCGGTGAGCGACGGATGCACCTGCGGCTGCGGCAAGGCTCGCAACATCGTGATCCGCGAAATCATGGGCACCGAATGCCTGAACGAAGAGCAGGCCGACGCCCGACTGGACGCCGCCAACGCGGCAAGGAAGGCGCAGCAGTGATCGTCCACTTCGTACCCTGGCACCAGCGCCCGATCCGCTGCCTGCTCGGCATGCACCAGTGGATCCTCCACCCCGCCAACGCTCCCACCCGCACCCTCGACTGGAACATCTGCGCCGACTGCCAGTCCGAACAAATCAACGACCCCACGCTCCAGTAACCGAATGGCACCCCATGAAAAAGTTCCTGGGCCGGATACCCTTCCTCGCCCACCCCCTCGCCGAAGCCGAAAGCGCACTCCGCCACGACCCCACACCCTCCCAAATCATCATCCGCACACTCAGCTACCGCGCCCACCACTACTGGGCAGAAGGCTTCCGCGACGGCTTCTCCTGGTGGATGAATCACCCCGACCAGCACGAAGCCTTCGTCCTCGAGTACCTCAAACGACACCCCGAACTGCTCAGACAGGAAGGAAGCCGGGATGGCTGAATCAGAGGGGGTCTTGCAGAGAGAAATTATCGGCGCCCGGTCTAGGCTAAGGAAACGTCGGCGCTGGGGCTGACGTGGCGCGGATCATTGGGGGGAACGAATTGAAGAAGACAGCAGTAGCAGTGACAGCCGGTGCCCTGGTATTGGGCCTGACATCATGCGGCTCTCCGGTGGAGAAGGACGCGACCTACGGGACTGTGGAAGAGCTAGGACGTGCTGTGAAAACCGTGGTGGAAGTCGACTGCGGGAACGGTGCCGGAAACTCAGCCGAGAATGGTTGGGACCAGGATACTTGCGGAGACCGTGCAGTCATTGGCGTGTTTACGAACGACGACAAGCAGCGGGAAGTGAAAGCAAAGAACCCGACCGATGCAGATTCCGTCATCGTAGAGGGCCCAAACTGGATAGTCTGGGCCGCCGGCGGACGCGAGAACGACATCAAAGAGAAGCTCGGCGGCACTATCGTCAAAGCCCCGACACTTTTTACAGGCCACATTGAATTTCACGTCACCTCTTCATTGAAGCCGGGCATTCAGAAGCTCAAACCAGGGAGCAAGATGGAATGCAACATCTCACCTAACAGCCTGATGAAGGACCTCTCCGGCGACAGCAAAGCCACGATAACTACAGCCTCAAGGCTTGTCCTCACCGGAGGGATCGTCTCCGGAAAACTAGAAGGCGAAACCTGCATCCTCAGTTACGAGGTCCCGAAGATCCCGGGTGACGACGGCCCCTACGAAGTAATGGTTGGGTACCGTACGGCGGACCCTGTCTCGCAAAACGAATTGGCCCGAGGCATTGGTCTACAGCTCGGCTCAAAGTAGGAGGGCCGCTTTCATTGGGGCATCGCGATGGGAGTATCCCGCGCCTGGGCTGGGTTAGTTCTGAGGTTAATCGGGGGACGAAAACGCGCCCCGGCAGGTGGGGGTCCTATAGTAGCGTGGGGGATGGGCCGGACAGGCCGGCCCGTAGAACTATTGGGGATCCGCATGAGTAACGACTATTCGATTGCCTGGGACGCGCTGGCCGAGGCCATTGGCGCGGCGAAGGGTCAGAGTTCCGGCAGCATCAGCGATCAGGACCATCTGACTGTGGACCAGCGGCTCAAGGTTGCAGAAGTTGCTGCGCTTCTGTCCATCGCACAGGAGCTCTCTGCACTCAACCCCCAGAACACAAGCACTCGGGATGAGGACGGTAACGAGGTGAATGGCTGGGGCGTCGTAACGAACAAAGTGAAGCCAAGAC
>JBKKDH010000231.1:0-2848 GCA_046708445.1 Arthrobacter sp. | reverse complement strand
TCACCTTCGTGGCCGAGGACGACGTCTGGATCGCGCCCCTTGGCGGAGGACGGGCATGGCGTGTCTCCTCCCTCCAGCTCCCCGCGCGCAACCCCCGGTTTACGCCCGACGGCAAGCGCCTGGTCTGGACCGTTGTCCAGGGGACAGCGCCTGAGGTGGTGACCGCGGAGGTCGACGGCGGCGGCTACCGGCAACTGACCTACTTCGGCCACGCCAGCACCAAAGTCAAAGGATTCACCGCCGGCGGGGCCGCGTTGGTCACCAGCGCCTTCCGCCAGGCGGAGAGCCGGCACACCTACGCCTACAGCGTCCCGGTCGACGGCGGCTGGGCTGAGGAACTGCCGTTCGGCCCGGTGGAATCTGTTGCCTTCGGCCCGGAAATCGGCGACGAACGCCCAGTGGTCCTCGCCAGTGTGCTCTCCCGCGAGCCGGCCTGGTGGAAGCGCTACCGCGGCGGCACCGCAGGAAAGCTCTGGATCGATTCAGACGGCAATGGCGAGTTCGAACGCCTCGTCCCGGAGCTGGACGGCAACCTGACGGATCCCATGTGGGTGGACGGGCGGATCGCGTTCCTCTCCGACCATGAAGGGTTCGGAAACCTGTATTCGGTACTGCCCGGCGGCGGCGACCTGCGCCGCCACACCGACCACGAGGACTTTTACGTCCGGCATGCAGCCTCCGACGGGCAGCGGATCGTCTTCGAGTCCGCGGGTGAACTCTGGGTCCTCCATGACCTGCGTTCGGATGCAGTGCGGCTGGACATCTCCCTCGGCTCCGCCTCCCAGTCCCGGCGGCCGGGCCTGCTGAAGACGGAGAAGCACCTCGGCGCCGTCGTTCCCGATGCCACCGGCTCCGCCAGCGCGGTGGAGGCCCACGGCACCATCCACTGGCTCCTCCACAAGGACGGTCCCTCCCGCGTGGTTGAGGCAACGCCCGGGGTCCGGGCACGGCTCCCCAGGCCGCTCGACGGCGGCCGCCTCGCCTACATTGCCGATCACGATGGCGTGGAGGCCCTGTACATCAAGGAGATCGCCGGGCAGGTGCCCAGCCTCGCCGCCGCCGCTGCCGCGGTGCCCGTCGCCGCGCCCGCCGACTCTGCCGCCGCTGAATCCACGGCCTTGCTGCCCCGGCCGGTGCCGGCAGCCGGCACTGCTGCCGCGGCTCCCGGAGCGCCGGACGACGCGCCCGTGGGCGATGACTCCCGGGCCGACGTCGCCCCCGTAGAGGACGAGGCGGCCGCCGCAGCCCCCACGGGCACGGCACCGACGCGCATCGGGTTCGCCAGGCCCGCGCGTGCCAGCTCCCTGGAAGCGAGCCCGGACGGCCGGTGGCTTGCCCTGGGTACGTCCTTCGGCGACGTCTACGTCGCAGATACGGCCACCGGCGAACTCTCCCTCGTGGCCAGCATCGGCGAAGGAACCATCTCGGAATTGAGCTGGTCGGCGGATTCCCGCTGGCTGGCCTGGTCCGAACCTGTCACCTCGTTCGGTTCGCGCAGCAGGCTCCGTCTGGTCCAGGTCGGAGACCAGGGGGCCGCAGTGGTTGATGTCACTGACGGCCGCTTCTGCGACAAGTCACCCAGCTTCACCCCGGACGGCAAGTTCCTCGCCTTCCTCTCCAACCGCAGCTTCGACCCCGTCTACGACGGACACTCCTTCGACCTGTCGTTCCCCAGCCCCATCAAGCCGTACCTGGTGGCCCTGGCCTCCGATACGCCATCCCCGTTCGGCCCCGCTGTTGACCTGGACGGCGCAAGCATTGACTCCTCCGGAGAACCGGAATCCGGCCCGCAGGACGCCGCACGGGCACCGGAAGTACGGGTTGACGCGGACGGCCTGGCGCACCGGGTCATCGGCGTGCCCGTTCCGCAGGGCAACTACTCCTCGCTCCGGGCAACTGAGGACGCCCTCCTCTGGCTGGAATCGGCCCTCACCGGTGTCACCGGCGACGGCAAGGCCAGCCAGGAGGACAAGGACACGCCACCCAGCCTGGTCCGCTTCGACCTCGCCCGGCGGAAGTCAGTGACGCTGGTGGACGCCCTCGACAGCTACCGCCTCTCCGGAGACGGCAAGAAGGTTGTCCTGGTCCACGACAAGAAGGTCAGCGTGGTCCCGTCGGGCGCGAAGGCCGACGAGGACTCCGGGCAGCTGGTCAAAGTCGACCTGGGCCGTATCCGGGTGATGATGGACCCGCTCAGCGTCTGGGGCCAGGCGTTCGACGAGGCGTGGCGGCTGCAGCGCGACTTCTTCTGGGCCGAGGACATGGCGGGCCAGGACTGGGACTCCGTCCATAAGCGCTACCGTCCCCTCGTGGACCGGCTCGGCTCCCACGACGACCTCGTGGACCTGCTGTGGGAGCTTCACGGTGAGCTCGGCACGTCGCACGCGTACGTCCGGCCGGCCGCAGTGACGGAGAACGGCAGCAACGGCCAGGGACGCCTCGGAGCCGACCTCACGTTGACGCCCGCCGGATGGGAGATCACCCGGATCCTGGCTGGCGAATCCTCGGATCCGCTGGCAACGTCCCCGCTGACCCGCCCCGGCGCCGGCGCCAAGGCAGGGGACCTCCTGCTGGCCATCGACGGTGTCCCGCTCTCCGCCACGGTGACCCCGGCCATGCAGCTGGTGGGCGCTGCGGGCCGCGCCGTGGAGCTCACGCTCAGCAATGGCCCCGGCCACGGCCCAGCTGCCGGCAACCAGCGGCGCATCGCCGTCGTCCCGGTCAAGGACGAGGAGCGCCTGCGCTACCAGGAGTGGGTCGCCGCGAACAGGCGCACCGTCCGCGAGGCATCAGGCGGATCGTTCGGCTACCTGCACATTCCGGACATGATGGCCAACGGCTGGGCCCA
>JBKKDH010000230.1:0-11518 GCA_046708445.1 Arthrobacter sp. | reverse complement strand
GCCAGCTGATGGTGGCGCTCTGCTTTGCCGAGCTCGCCGGCCGCTACCCGGTGGCCGGGTCGGTGTACAACTGGGCCAAGCGGCTTACCTCCGGGACCTGGTCCTGGCTGGCCGGCTGGCTGCTGCTGATCTCCTCGATCGTGGCGCTCGGCGCCGTAGCGCTGGCCCTGCAACTCACTTTGCCGCAGCTCTGGTCGGGCTTCCAGATCGTCGGCGACGGCACGGGCACCTACGACTTCGCCCTCAACGGGGTGCTGCTCGCGAGCATCATGATCGGCATTTCCACCCTTATTAATGCCTTCGGTGTGAAGCTGATGACCAGGATCAACAGCATCGGCGTCCTCGTCGAGCTTGTCGCCGCGGTGCTGCTCATCCTCGCCTTGGGCTGGCACGTGGTCCGCGGGCCCGAGGTCCTTTTTGACGCCGCCGGTTTCGGAGCCGACCACCCGCTGGGCTTCTTCGGCGTGTTCCTGATCGGCGCCATGGCCTCCGGCTACGTCATGTACGGCTTCGACACGGCAAGTTCCTTGGGTGAGGAAACCAAGGACCCGAAAAAGACGGCGCCCCGAGCCATTATCCGCGCGGTCACGGCGTCCTTCGTGCTGGGCGGCCTGATCCTGCTCTTCGGCCTCCTGGCCGCGCCGGACCTCAACGACCCCAAGCTTGGGGCGGCCGACGGCGGACTGCAGTATCTGGTGCTCTCCGTGCTTGGCGGCCCGTTCGGCAAAGCCTTCCTCGCGTGCATCGTGGTGGCCGTGGTGGTGTGCACCCTGGCAGTCCATGCGGCCGCCATCCGAATGATGTTCGCCATGGCGCGGGACAATAACCTGCCCTTTAGCAGCCAGCTCAGCAAGGTGGACCCGATCCGCAAGACCCCCACCGTAGCCGCGATCGTCGTCGGCGTGCTGGCCGTGATCCCGCTGCTGGTCAACGTCATGCAGCCCGCCATCTTCACCATCCTTTCGAGCATCAGCATCGTCCTGATCTACCTGTCCTACCTGCTGGTCACCGTGCCGCTGCTCCGCAGGCGGTTCCAGAAGAAGTGGCCGCTCACGGACGACGGCACCGAGCCGGGCTTCAGCCTGGGCAAGTGGGGGCTGCCGGTAAACATTGTGGCGGTGCTGTGGGGCGGCGCCATGACTCTGAACCTGATCTGGCCCCGCCCGGAAATCTACAACTCGGTGCCCCCGTTTGAGTGGTACCTGCAGTGGGGCGGCGTCCTGTTTGTTGGCGCCGTCACCGGCGGCGGCGCGCTGCTCTACCGGCTGAGGATCAGGCACCGCACGGGTGTGCTGGCCGCGCATGCGGCGCCCGCCCCAGAACGTCCGTCGCCGGGTCCCGCCCAAACAGAACCTCCTGCCGCCACCGAACTGGTGTCCGTTCCTGATTGAGCAGGACGCCGGGAAGAGCCGACAGCCATGAACAGGTATCCCTTCGCCCAGATCCGGGGGTGAAGGGATACCCCTCGGGCAGCCGGGCTTCAAAGGATGAGGGCCGGCGCTCGTGGCAACCCACGTAGACTGGCAGGATGCGGTTGGTAGCAAGCGATATTGACGGAACGATTCTTGGGCACGACGGAAAGATCAGCGACCGCACCGTCCGCGCCTTCCACGCCTGCCGGGAGGCCGGCGTCGAACTCGTTTTTGTCACCGGACGCCCGCCGCGCTGGCTGCACCCGCTCGAAGAGCAGCTGGGCCACACCGGAACCGTGATCTGCTCAAACGGCGCCGTGGTCTGGGACCTGGAGGACAACCGGCTGGTGTCCGCGCAGGCGCTCAGCGTCGATTCGGTCCTGGAGATCCGCCGGATCATTAAGCAACTGCGGCCCACGGCGCTCTTCGCCGCGGAGACTCTGGCCGGGTTTTACCTGGAGCCCGGCTTCATCGAGAACGGATCCAGCGAGCTGCTCGCCGAGTTCACGCCGGCGCCGCTCGCTGACACACTCACCCCGGGCGACGCCGTGGTGAAGTTCCTGGCCATTGTGCGCGAAGGCACCGCGGACGAGTTCCTGGCCGAGGTGAGCCCCGCGGTGGCGCACCTGGCCGCCGCAACGCACTCCGCACCGACCGTGGCCATGCTGGAGCTGTCCCTCCCTGGTGTCAACAAGGCGGTCACGCTGGCGGAGTATGCCAAATCCCTGGGGATCGACGCTGCCGACGTGGTGGCTTTCGGAGATATGCCCAACGACATCGAGATGCTCCGCTGGGCAGGCCACGGCTACGCGATGGCCAGCGGCCACCCGGAGGCCATTCTTGCTGCCGGCCAGCAGGCACCGCATTTCGACGACGACGGCGTAGCCCAGGTTCTTGAAGCCAGGCTCGCGTCGCTTGGGGTAAAACTTCCCTAACGGGACGCCCTTTTTCACAGCTGGCGCTCACCTGCCGTTTACCTTGCCGCCCTACCGTTGGCAGTGGACACCGATCCACCGCTCAAGGGGACATCATGGCAAGGAACGTCAAGCACGATGCGGCCGAGGCGCCGCTGCGTCCGGCGATACCGGCGGCCCACTGGAAAAAGCTCAAACAGGGCGACCGCGTCCTGGTCCGGCTCACGCCCGGCTTCGAAACCGGTGGCCTCGTGGACGCCATCACCTGGGACCACTCTGCCATCTGGGTGGACCTCGACGGTGGCCGCGGCCGCACGCTGCTGCACTGCAGCGACGGCGTGGAGGTTGTGCTCCAGGAGTAGCCGGGCGGTGGTCACTGCCCCGGTTGGTTTGCGACGGCGGTACGCTCACACTGTGACTGTGCCCCCGCCCTTCCTGCATAACACCGGACATCCTGTGGCCATGGCCCACCGCGGCTACTCGCGCGAGGGGCTGGAAAACTCCATGGCCGCGTTCCGCGCCGCCGTCGACCTCGGCTGCCGGTACCTGGAAACGGATGTCCACACCACGTCCGACGGTGTCCTGGTCCTGTTTCACGACGAGACCCTGGACCGGGTGACGGACGCCCAGGGCCGGATCTCCGAGCTCACCGCGGCCGAAGTGGCCGCGGCCCGGATCGGCGGGCTGGAGCCGGTCCCCCTGTTCGACGAACTCGTGGCTGCACTTCCCGGAATCAGGCTGAACCTGGACGTGAAGGACTGGAACTCGGTTCAAAGCCTCGCCGCCGGCATCGAGCGGCACAGCCTCCATGACCGCGTGCTCGTGGCGAGCTTTTCAGACCGCCGACGCCGGGCAGTGCTGAAGCTGCTCAGCCGCCCCGTTGCGTCGTCGGCCGGGATCGCCACAAACACCCTCTTTTTCCTGCTGCGGACGCTGCCCCCTGCCTGGCTCCGGCGGCTTCTCCGGGCCCCCCTGAGGGACGTCCAGGCACTGCAGGTCCCGGTCAGATACGGCGGGTTCCGGGTGGTCACGGCCGGCTACGTCCGGCGCGCGCACGCCCTGGGTCTGATGGTGCATGTGTGGACCATCAATGACCCCGCCGAAATGCGCAGGCTGCTGGACCTCGGCGTGGACGGCATCGTGACAGACCGGGCCGACCTCCTCAAACAGGTGCTGCTGGAACGCGGGGAGTGGCCGGACAGCTAAGCCCGGCCACTCCGTGAAACAGGGTCAACTGCGGCCCAAACCTGTGGACGGATCCTCGTCGCCCTCACCCGGATCGGCGCTGAGGGCGTCCGGGTCGCCGTCCGGCAGGCCCGCCGGACCCGGAACATCGCGGGGGACATCCCCTGCGTCGTCAGCGGACGACGAGCCGGAACCTTCTGCTGCGCCGCCGGCTGAGGAGCCAGGAGTGCTGTCCGGCTCCGCCGGATGGGAGGAAACCGGGCCTGTCGCCGGGCCGGGTTTGAGTCCGGGCGCCTTTTCCTTCTCCGCCTCCATCGCGTTGGATCCTTCACTGATGGACGAATGGACCTCGACGTCGCTGTTCGGATCCGTTGGTTCCGGAACCCTGGCGCTCTCCGTAGGCGATGAGGTCCCCGCCAGGTCTTCCATGGCGTTTTCCGCTGCCTTGCCGATGCTCTCGCCGATGCCCATGTCAGTGCTCCTTCTGGTCGGGGGACGGCCCGTTCTGCCATCCCGGCACTCTTCCAGAATTATCAGCATGCTTACAATTAGTCCAGAGCTGAGGGAGAGTCCGCAGCCCATCCAGGAAGGAACCAGCACCATGAGCAGCTACCATCCGGAAAATGATCCAGCCAACCCGGACCAGCCGGGCGCGGAAACCGCCGACGCCGGCACCGGCGACGCGCGCACGGCAAAGGACTCTGCGGGTACGGCCAATCCCGATCCGCAGGAGGGAAACATCACCGGCCTCGAACCTGGCGGCGGCGTCCCGCCCGGGGAGACCCCTCCGGCCGAGGACCAGATGAGCGGGGACCAGGGGCACAGCGAGTAGTGCGCCGGCTGTTGCCTATGGCTCCAGGAGCTGTCAGTCAGAGCTTGTCAGCAATACCCGGCGAGCCGTGGGCAACGTTCTCCGGCTCGGAGAGCTGCCGGATGAGGCCGTCCGGATCCTTGGCCGTATTCCACGCTGACCAGTCCTGCGGCCGGACCGAAGGCCGGCCCAGAAGGTAGCCCTGGCCAGCGCTGATGCCGAGATCCGTCAGCACCTGCAGTTCCTCGCGTGTTTCCACGCCCTCGGCCACCAGCACAGTGCCGATCTGCTCCGCGAAGTCCACCATGCAGGCTGCCAGTGCCTGCTGGGTTGAATCACTGTCCACACCGCTGATCATGTCGCGACCCAGTTTGATGAAATCGGGGCGCAGGTGCACCATGCGGCTCAGTACGCCGGCTCCGGAGTGTGAATCATCAATGGCAATGCGGAGGCCGCGTTCGCGCAGTGGAGTGATTGCGGAGATGAAATGCGGGTATTCATCGTCTGGAATTCCCTCCGTCAATTCGAGCACAATCCGATTCACCGGAAGTTCGATGTGATCGAATAATTCGGGCAGCCGCGGGTCAATGCAGGACGTCGGTGAGACGTTCAGGGAAACGTAGAGGTGCGGCGGGAGATTTGCGGCGGCGGCCGCAGCGGAGCCCAGCGCGGAAAATTCCAGGTTGGCTCCCAGCCCGACTGATGCAGCCTCGGCAAACCACAGTTCGGCGCCCGCGCCGTCGTCACTGACGAACCGCGAGAGTGCCTCCACGCCCACCACGCTCTTGCTTGCCAGGCCGTAGATGGGCTGGAACGCGGGCATCAGCATCTGGTTCTCCAGCAGGGCGCTGATCCTCGACAGGCTGCGGATGGCATCCAGGCGTTCAAGAAGTTGCGGCGGCATGGTTTCGCGCGGGAACGGCACGCGGGCGGTGTCCGGGGTTCCGCTGCCCAGACTGTCCTGTTGCCGGCTTTCCAGCAGATGTTCCAGGAGTGCCCTTTCGGGTACTCCGGGATTTTCATCGAGACGGTCGCTAAGACGCTGACGCGTGGCTGCCTGGGCAGGATCCGAACCCGCCAGCACAGCAGCAATTACTCCCCAAGCCTGTATCCGAACCGACATTAACTACGCCCCCAGTTGACGAAGTAATGACCCGTTGGCCCCGTAATTGTTCAATTTCCAGATACCTTCGGAATCAGCCACTTCTGATTAAGTCCGATCTCCCGTGCAGTGTAATTCCGACACCGCAACATGATCGTATATCGGGCAGGGCAAAAGTACAGCCCTTTCAGCACTATGGGCCCACATTCCCGACCGGGAACGCCGCCGCCACCAGGGCGGGGATATCGTCGGCCGGCAGGGGTCTGCTGAAGAAATAGCCCTGCGCGCTGAGGCAGCCAAGGTTACGCAGATGCTCAGCCTGTTCAGCCGTTTCAACACCCTCCCACACGGCTTCCAGCCCGCATGCCCGCACCAGCTGCAGGACCGCGGCCACCAGGGCTGGCTGGCTTGGATCTGTCCCCAGTCCGACGATCAGGGACCGGTCCACCTTGACCCGGTCCACCGGGAGCCGCCGAAGGTAGCTGATGGATGAATAGCCAGTCCCGAAATCATCGATCTCGATCCCGACACCCAGGCCGCGCAGCCCGCCCAGCGAATAGCGGTCCAGATCGTTGCCCTTCACGATGGCCATTTCGGTGAGTTCCAGGACAACCTGTTCGGGCCGGACACCCGTTTCCTTAAGCACCCCGCGGACATCCTCGATGAACTGGAGGCTCTGCAGGTCGGTGGCCGAAATGTTGATCCGTACCGAGAACCTGCTGTCCACCGCGTCATCATCGACCCACCGGCGCAGCTGCTCCACGGCGGTAGTGAGGACCCAGCGGCCAAGCTCTGAGATCAGCCCGGCCTCTTCCGCCAGCGGAATGAATTCATCGGGCATGACCCGGCCCCGGGTCGGGTGGTTCCAGCGGATCAGTGCCTCCACACCCTCGACCCGGCCCGTGGCCAGCTCCACTACGGGCTGGTAGTGGAGAACCAGGCCTTCGCCCTTGAGGGCCGACCTGAGGTCATCCACCAGCTGGCTACGGAGCCGGCGTACCAGCAGGAGTCCGGGTTCGAAAATGTGGAGCCTGTTCAGGCCCTCGGCTTTTGAGGCGTACATGGCCACATCTGCCTGCATCAGCATTTCTTCGGGGCCCTGGCCGGCATCCCCGACGCTCAGCCCGAGGCTGGCGCCGCAGCGGATGCTCCGGTCGGGCAGCTCGATGGGTTCCTTCAGCGCTGCCAGGATCCGTTGACCAACGACGGCGGCCTGGTCGGCTCCGGTGGCCGGCATCACGATGGCAAATTCATCGCCGCCCAACCGGGCAACGACGTCGGTGGTCCGGACGGCACCGCGGATGCGTTCGGCCACGGTGATCAGGACCTTGTCCCCGGCGGTGTGGCCCTGCGTGTCGTTGATTGACTTGAAGGCGTCCAGGTCCAGCAGCAGGATGACGGGAGAGTCTCCCGTCCCGTTGGACTGCGCCGACTTCAGTGCCGTCAGGAGGGCTGAACGGTTGGCCAACCCGGTGAGCGGGTCCTGCATGGCCATCTTCTGCATCTCCCGGTGGGCCTCATGGAGGAGCTTGGTCCTGACCTCGACCCGCTGCTCAAGTTCCTCGTAGATGATCTGCAGGTCTTCGGCAAGGAGGTTGGTGCCCATGATGATGGCATCGAGCTCGTCCCGTGCGGGGGACACTTCAATCCTCGAATTCAGGTCGCCGGAGGCCAGCCGGACGATGCCCTCCAGCAGCTGTGACACTCTGGGGTCATTGTCAGCGAACACCTGGATTGCTCCTTCCGGCGATCAGCTTGCCCGGGCCTCGTCGGTGCCCAGCGGCAGGGTCACGGTGACCGTGGTACCTGCTCCCAGTTCCGAGGCAACAGCAATGTGGCCACCGTGACGGCTGACGATGTCCTTCGTGATGGCCAATCCCAGGCCGGTGCCCGGGACCGCCCCGGCCATGGCGTTGGAAGCGCGGTAGAAGCGGGTGAAGACGTGGGCGATTTCCTCGCTGGAAATCCCGATCCCGGTGTCCGTCACGCGGACGGTGGCCCACCGGGTCCCGTCAGCGGCGGCGTGGGCAACGCTGCCCACATGGATCTTTCCTCCGCTGGGCGTGAACTTGATGGCATTCGAGACCAGGTTGGTGAAAACCTGCTGCAGCTGGACCTCATCCCCCATAAGTTCAGGATCCTCCTGTGCGGGTTCCAGCGCTATGGTGACATCCTGCAGCGTGGCCAGCGGGCGGAGGGCGCCGGCCACGATTTCCAACGTGCGGCCCAGCCGGACCGGCGTCAGGTGAAGCTGGCCATCGCCGCCTCCGCTGCGGGAAACGCTCAGCATGTCCTCGATGAGCATCCGCAGCCGTTCCGTGTTCCTGACCACGATGTCCAGCATCTGGTGGACCTCGGGCGACACGGGATTTGCCGTGCTCTCCTGGATCATGTCCAGGTACGCCATGATCGAGGTCAGCGGCGTGCGCAGTTCATGGTTGACCGTGGCAAGGAAGTCGGTCTTGGCCTTATCCAGCTCCTGCAGTTGCTTGACCACCTGAAGCTGGCTGCTGATCAGGTGGCTTTGGATCAGCCCGTGGGCTGCATTGCCCGCCACGTGCTGGATGAGCCCAAGTTCGGCACGTGACCACGCCCGCGGGCTGTCCAGCAGGGCGATCCACAAAAGGCCAAGGGACGAGTTTCCTTCCCCCATGGGCACCACCACAGATGCCTTCGCGTGCAGGTCTTCCAGCGACTTGGGCAGCCTGACTGCACCGTCTGAGCCGTCAGAGGTCAGCACTTCAGCCCGGGCCCACAGCAGGTCCGCCGTGGAGCGCGCTGTGGCTTCGTCCTCCAGCGGGCCCGCCCGCAACGTATCCAGGCCCGGCCGGCTCCACCGGGCGGTGATTGGGGGAACCCGCTCATCCTCGAACGTGGTCAGCCACACGTGGTCGGCGCCGAACGTTTCGCCGAACCCGGTCACGACGTAGTCGGCGATTTCCTGCGGATCATTGGTTCCGCGCACCGCGGCCGAAACCAGCCGCAGCTGCTCACGCAGGGCCTCGGCCTCCTGCCGCGCCCGGGTGCGCCGCTCCACGAGGTTGATGAGAGCCGTGGCGCGGTGCACAAGTTCCTTGGCAACCGGCGGCTTGGCGATGCAGTCCCGGACGCCCGATCCCTCGATGGCGGCGATCTCGTCGCTGTCGTCCAGGTCCACCAGCACCAGGACCGGCACGCGGGACTCCCTGGGGGAGAGGGAACTGTCAACGATAAGGACGGAGGGCCGGCCGCCGTCGAGCAGCGAAAACAGGGTTCCGGCGTCCTCTGCCGTGTGGACCAGGTAGCCGGCGTCGCGGAGGGCCGCAGCGCTGGACGCCAGCCGCCCGCCGTCGGGGTCGGCCACCACAGCTGTGCGTTGCATAGCTGTGACAAAGGGGGTGTCCGCTGCCACTATGCTCCCTTCGCTCCTGATTGAGTACATTCTAGGGGGATGCGGCACGGCTGCTACCTTATCGATGCCTGTACCGATGCGCCGAGGTTGAAGCCGACCGGACGACGCGACGGCCTGGCTGATGACGGATACCCGGCAGTAACTGACGCTAACTGAGGATTTGTTGCGTGCCGGACATATATTTGGACCGTGTCCTACCCAGCGAAAACCATGAGCTCCGCCCTGCGGAAGTACCTGATGATCCCGAAGCTCATCAGGCTGTCCCGCTCCGCGCCCAAGGACAGGACAGTCGCGTGGGACCGGTACTGGGCCGGAATAGCCCACACTGGTGCGCAGAGTGAAGTGCTGTGGGACTCGGGCAGCGACCACGAGCTGCTTAGCTACGCCGACGTGCTGCAGCGGCACCTGGATCCGGCGCTGCCGGTGGTGGACGTGGGGTGCGGCCACGGCAGCTTCACGCGCGCACTGGCACCGTTTTTCCCGCGGGCCATCGGCGTGGACGTGTCGGCCCACGCCGTGGAGCGGGCCCGGGACGGGTCCACGGGGATGGACAATGTCATCTTCCTGGTGCGCGACATGACCCAACCGGATGCCGGTGCCGGGCTGGCCGGCGGCACCGACGCCAACGTCTTCATCCGCGGCGTCCTGCATGTGCTGGAGCCGGCCGATCAGAAGGCCCTGGTGGAAAACCTCCGGCATCTTGTGGGCACACGCGGCGCGGTCTTC
This sequence comes from Arthrobacter sp., assembly GCA_046708445.1. GTDB lineage: Bacteria > Actinomycetota > Actinomycetes > Actinomycetales > Micrococcaceae > Arthrobacter. Next base: position 1,977 of record JBKKDH010000230.1, on the reverse strand, counting down.
CTGGCCGAAACCAACTTCCAGGGCAACGCGGTGGAGTACGTGACACATCTGGGCGCCACGACGGAGGCCATCCCGGCACCGCTGGAGCGGGCCATCCGCGAACTGCCGATGCCCGGCCACTTTGGCCCGGCGGAGCGCAGCAGGGCCTTGCCGTCGGAGACCTGGGAACTGCTGGAGGACGGCCCCACAACCATCGAAACAAACCCGATGACCGGGGACGCGGCCGCCAGCCTGGTCCCCGGCTACTTCGCGGTGCTGAAGCCCCGGCTTTAGGCCCGGAGAGCCAGCAACCGCTCGATGTCTCCCAGGTCCGGGTAGGCAGCCTGCGTGCCCTTGCGCGTGGTGGCCAGGGCAGCCGTAACTGACGCGAACCGGGCAGCGGCAGCCAGTGGATCGCCCGCCGCCAGTCGGGCCGCCACAGCGCCCGTGAACGCATCACCCGCGCCCGTAGTGTCCACGGCCTTCACCGCGGTGGGCGCGATCCTGGTGACTTTCCGGTCGGCGGCCTGCGAGTCCAGGACCACGGAACCTTCCGCGCCGAGGGTGAGCAGGACCTTGTCCAGCCCGCGTTCGGCGAAGCGGACCCGGATCCGGTCCCAGTCGGCGTCGTCCGCTGCTGCGTCAGGCATCGCTGCGTCAGCCACGTCCGGTGCGCTGGCCTCTCCTGAGCCAAGGAACAGCGACGCCTCGTGGGCGTTGACCAGCAGGACGTCCGTCAGCTCCGCCAGCTCCTGGCTGATCCCTGCGTACGGCGAGAGGTTCAACAGGACTGTGGCGCCGGCGTCGTGCCCTGCGTGTGCTGCGGCCTCCACTGTTTCGGGGCTGACCTCCAGGCAGAGGCAGACCACCGCCGCGCCGTCGAACGCGTCCGCAGATGCCGCGACGTCCGCAGGCGACAGCGTGCCGTTGGCGCCGGCGGAGATGATGATGTTGTTCTCGCCGTGCCCGTCGACGGCGATGACGGCCACGCCCGTGGCCCCGGATTCGGACGAGCGGACCCGGGAAATGTCCACGCCGGCGCCCGCCGTGGAGGACAGCAGCATCTCGCCGTTAGCGTCGGCCCCGACAGCGCCGACGAGGCTCACGGAGCCGCCCAACAGGCTCGCGGCCACCGCCTGGTTGGCGCTCTTGCCGCCGGGATTGACGGCGAAGCCGGTGCCGTGCACCGTTTCGCCCGGCAGCGGGAGCCGCTCACAGTAGATGGTCAGGTCCGCGTTCAGGGACCCTACGACGACGATCCGGCCGCTCTTTTCGACGGCGGTGCCCGGGGCTGCGGTGCTCATTCGGCCACCTCAGCCTCAACAGGCTTCGGGATCAGGAGCGAGGCGCCGAAGGCGGCCACCGTGATGACCAGCCCGGTGACCACAACGGTCAGGTAGGACGCCTTCGCGTCCCCGAGCGCCGACGTCGCCACGAGCACGGCGGGCAGCACCAGGAAGCTGAGGCCTGCGCCGAGGTTGAAGGCGCCGGCGTTCATGCCGGGCAGGAAGCCGGGGTTGCCGGCGGGGGAGAGCACCACACCGAGGCCGTTGAGCATGATGTTGACCGTACCTGCGTACATGATGCCCAGCAAGACCGTTCCGGCGATCATCAGCGGCAGGCTGCTGAGCCCGAAGAACGCGATGATGGCCAGGGCCGCGACGCTGCCCAGCATGCCAATGCGCAGCACCTTCGTGTAGCCGAGCACGGGGGCCAGCTTGCCGCTGATCGGCCCCACCACCCAACCGAGCAGGGCATATGGGGTGAGGATGATCAGCGACATTTCGGTGGGGCCCACGCCGAACCCGGGAGCCGCGGCCTGCACGTAGGCGGGGATGATGCCGTTGATGACGGCGAAGATGCCGGTCATAGTCAGGGTGGTGGTCAGCAACGGCGCCCAGGTGGAGCGCTGGCGCAGGTGCACGGTCTCCACCATGGGCTCCTTCGCCCGCTTTTCCACCGTCCAGAACGCGTAAAACGCGACGGCGGCAACGGCCA
>JBKKDH010000229.1:0-3152 GCA_046708445.1 Arthrobacter sp. | reverse complement strand
CACGTACTTGTCGATTCCGCTGGCAAACTACCTTTTGGGAACCATGCCGCTTTACCGCATGGGAGAGTTCGTCCTAGGAGTGTGCCTTGCCCTGATGATGAAACGGGGCTGGCGACCACCTCTTCGCTTGCTGCATGCAGTGGGGCTAACGGCGCTGCTGACCACGTGCTTGTTCGTAGTATCAGTGATCCTGACTAGGGTGCCCGGCGCATTGCCAGTAATCTACGCCGACCTGATCATGCTCCCTGGTTTCCTCGCACTTATCGCTGCGGCCACAAGCCATGACTTGTCAGGCACTAGCACATTTCTCGGTTCCAAGACTTTGGTCCGGCTTGGTCAGTGGTCGTTCGCTCTCTATCTCGTTCACGAGCTAGTGATCAGGCTGGTCAGGCCGTTCCTGGCTGACATGTCGGTATACGGGACAGTCGGTGCTGCGATCCTTACAGTCGTTGCGTCAATCGTCCTTTCTGGCCTTCTCCATGAGTTCTTCGAAAAGCCAGCCGAGCGATGGCTTCGGTCTTCGCTTGCCCGCGTGAAGTCGTCGCCGGGTGCCCTCCGCGGACAGTCGGCTTCTCGGGAATAGGAAAGGTAACGATTCCTGACCGACCAAGTCATCCGAAATCAATCGGAGCAGGGGCTTATGACCCGCGTCCGATGGGAGTCTGTCGCTCTGTCAGGTGCGCGTGGCAGGAGTCGTTCTTGGATCAACTATGGGGTCGGACTTGGGCGCTTGCCCTAGTAGTCGAGGGATTGCCGTCAAAATTGTCAGCGTTGTGAAGGCAAGTGCGGGTGCGACCAGCACCATAGCGGGGGCAACCAGCCAACTCCATTGCTTCCGGGCGCCTATCACGATCAGCACCACTGCCAGGCAACAACGCAGGAGAAAGCTGATGCCGCCGTCCCGCGTTCCGTCCCGGTGTGCAACCAGGAAATCCAGCCACGCATGCCACTCATTTGGGACCAGGAGGTACGAAACACTCACTATTGCGATGGAGGCACCAACGCCTTGGGCTACTCGCTTCCACTCTCCTCGGACGGCGAACCACAACAGTCCGATTCCTCCTGTTATCTTCGTCAGAATCGGAAAAGCCCAGATAGCTGGCTGGCGCAAACCAATAACGGCAGCGGCGGCAAGCAGTATGTAAATATTTCCGTTGACAAGTTCGGGCACACAGAACATGAAGATGGGGATCGACCATTTGATTCGCAAGGGAATGAGCAACCAGACGAGGACTGCTGATTGGAGACAAATCCAAACTGCTAAAAAGGCCGGCCACGGCAGCAGCGCAAGTGGATGGATGCCTGCGGTGAACGCTGGTGAATAGAGGTATGCGTCAATCTGACCAGGTGCCTTGTCATACATGACACTTCCCTGCCCGGTGAGCCAATAAGCATGAGCATCTGCGCCGAGGTGATTGGCGCTCAGGGGACGGAATATTCCAAGGAAAGCAACAAAGGCACCCTCAAGCCAAACGCCCACCACAACCACCCGTGCCAGCAGCGGGAATTTGTCGGCAAACTTGGTCCCAAAGGAAACACTCTCTGCTTCTGGGCGAGAACTGGTCGACATGGTGGCCATGATCCCACGAACTTGGTTACATAAGCCACAGAATCCCAGACCCCTTTGTGTGTCGCCCTGAATCCTGATGTTGCGTGTTTGTACGTGTCGGCCCCCGTCAGTACCTGCCCTTCGGCCAGTGCATTCGCGTGGGCTACTTGGTTTAACCGGGCAGTACCTGTCTTTCCCGAAAAGCCTCGCCCCCGGCCTTTCAGCCCCCTACGATTCCATGCATGACACCTAGCTATGGGGGCTTGGCGCTCGAAATTGTGGTACCGGTTTTCAATGAGGAAGCGGTACTCGAAAACAGCATCTCAAGGCTCGCCGAATATCTGACGCACGAAATGCCTTCGACGTGGAAAATAACCATCGCCGACAACGCAAGCACCGACCGGACTCCGGTGATTGCGGCTCGCCTCAGCGAGCAACTGCCCAATGTCGAATATCGCCGTCTAGAGGTTAAGGGGCGCGGGTTTGCGCTGCGGGACGCATGGGGAGCTTCCGAGGCGAAAGTTCTCGCATACCTTGACGTGGATCTCTCCACCGATTTGGCCGCGCTCCCGCCGTTGGTGGCCCCCCTTTTGTCAGGGCATTCCGACATTTCCATTGGCACGCGCCTTGGCCAGAGTTCACGGGTCAGCCGAGGTCCGAAGCGGGAATTAATTTCTCGGTCCTATAATTTCCTGCTTCGGAGGACAATGCAGGTGCGCTTTTCCGATGCACAATGTGGATTCAAAGCACTACGCGCGGATGTCGCTCAGCGTTTGCTTCCGCACGTGGAAGACAACGGGTGGTTCTTCGACACTGAATTACTGATCATTGCTGAACGTTCCGGGCTACGCATTCACGAGATTCCCGTTGATTGGGTGGATGATCCAGACAGCCGGGTGGACATAAAACAAACCGCCCTTGACGATCTTCGCGGCATGGTTCGCGTTGCCGGTTCGTTGGTCAAAGGCTCCATTCCGGTCCAGGCAATCTATGCGGAGCTCGGCCGGCGCCCAATCGTACCCCCGGGCCGCCCCAGCTTCTTCGGACAGGTTCTGCGCTTTGGCCTCGTAGGGATGGTCTCAACGCTGGCTTTTGCCCTGTTGTATCTGGTTCTTCAGGGCCCATTCGGCGCCCAGGAAGCCAATTTCTTGGCGCTGTTGCTGACTGCCATTGGCAATACAGCTGCCAACCGAAGGTTCACGTTCGGTATTACTGGGCCCGTGAAGTTGTTTACGCAACAGCTCCAAGGTCTTATCGTTTTTCTGCTTGCTTGGACAATTACTTCTTCATCGCTACTGGTCCTGCATTCGGTTCATCTGGAAGCTGGGCCGAGTGCCGAGTTGCTGACGCTTACAGCTGCCAACGTCTTGGCAACGCTGATGAGATTTGTGCTGCTCCGGATCTGGGTTTTCCGGGTCCGCCGCAGTGACGAACGCTCCGCGGCTGTCCTCGCGCTTCGCCCTGCAGGACAGTCCGTCCGTTGAGTGTCTCAGAAGTGAGTCGGGTTGCAGCCCGGCAGGGTGGTCGCGCGGTAAGCATGCCTATCCCGTGGGAGAGGATCGGGCTGGCTGTCCTTCTACTGGGCACGGCCGCGTCGTTCCTA
>JBKKDH010000228.1:0-6221 GCA_046708445.1 Arthrobacter sp. | reverse complement strand
CAAGCCGGCTTTGTGTAAACCGTAACGGTCATGGTCCCTGTCCCCTTTGTCGAAATATCGCTCTTCTTAGGCGGGCCGTTCCGAACTGGAATCCATGTCCGTTACTGCCCTGGCCTGCATGCCGCTTTCGCGGCCCGTCTACAGTTTGATGTCCTGCGCTGGTGTCCCGCTCAAGCTGTATGTAGATACTACATGTAGTGCAGAGGGCTCCCTGGAACCCCAAGATGATGTATTACAAGTATGTCATTTAATGCACTTTTAATCCACAGGCCAGGCCCCGCAAAATGTCCGGGAATCCGCTGATTTCGGGGACGAAATCCACACCCTGTGGAGTACTTAGCCACATTTAACCGTCAGCGTGTCGTCCTGTGGACGGCGTGTCGCACCTTGTGCCGGGGGCACTACATGTTGTGTTGGCCACGCCAAAAGGGGCCCCGAAGTGACCTTCGGGACCCCGCAAGGTGATCAATCCCACGAACAAACAGAGCGTCCGCGTGACCACGGTAACTAGAGCTGCGCCTCCCGGCGGTCCAGCACTATCTGTTGGACGTCCAGGTAGCCCGATTGGAACCCTGCCCGCGAGTAGCAGAGGTAGAACAGCCACATCCGTTGGAACACCGCGTCGAAGCCGAGCGCACCTACTTCCCGGGAACGGGCCATGAAGCGTTCCTCCCACAGGCGAAGGGTGGCCGCGTAGTGGTCCCCCATGCCCATGCGCTCCCGGACGCGGAGCGTGGTGTACTGCTGGGTCACACCCTCGATGGCCCGCACCGAAGGAAGGAATCCGCCAGGAAAGATGTACTTGTGGACCCAGGTGTAGGCGTTGCGGGTGGCCAGCATGCGCCCGTGCGGCATGGTGATGGCCTGGATGGCCACCTTGCCTCCAGGGGCAAGGACGCGGTCGATCGTCTGGAAGTAGATAGGCCAGTATTCGTAACCGACAGCTTCGATCATTTCAACCGAGACGACGGCGTCGAACTCGCCTTCGACGGCGCGGTAGTCCTGCAGCCCCACGGTCACCTGGCTGGCGTACCCGGCAGCGGCGATCCGCTCCTGGGCCAGGGCCTGCTGCTCGCTTGACAGGGTGACGCTGTACACAGTGGCGCCGCGCGCCGCTGCCCGCAGTGCCAGTTCGCCCCAGCCCGTGCCGATTTCCAGCAGGCGGGTTCCTTCCCGCACTCCGGCCTTGTCCAGCAGCCTGTCGATTTTGGCCCGCTGTGCTTCTGCCAGGGATTCCCACGGCACTGACGTCAGAGCTCCAGCATCCGCCGGGAACAATGCCGATGAGTAGCTCATGGTGGTGTCCAGGAAGTTCGAGAAGAGCTCGTTGGAGAGGTCGTAGTGACGCGAAATGTTGCTGCGCGTGTTCTGCTCCTCGTTGCGCTCCTGCCGTGGCGTCCGGGGCAGGTACAGGGTGCGCAGTTTCTGCAGCGGAGTGGGGATCAGCGTGTCCACGGACGCCGCGAAGACTTCCAGCACGCCCGCGAGGTCGGACGCCTCCCAGTCCCCGGCCATGAACGACTCGCCCAGCCCGATCAGGCCGTTGTCCCCGATCCGCGCCTCGAACGCGTCCGGCCTCACCATGGTCATGACGGGTGCGTCCGGACCGCCGGTCCCGAGCACTGAACCGTCCGGGTAGGCCACGCGCAGGGGCAGCCGGCGAACGGCCGCCTTGAACAGCAGGCCCGCGGCCTTGCCCGCCACCAGCGCTTTGGTGCCCGACGGCGCGTGGGCAACACCAGGCCAGACCTCCGGATCGATGGTGGCCGGCGCTGCCGGTACCCCGGCACTGTTCCATCCAGTCACCGGGTGGCGGGCACCTGTCTTCGGGTTCGAAACCTGCGCGGCTGCAGCTGTTCCGTTCTCGTCGGTCATAGTCATTGAACTGCCTCCTGTGAGGGGTGATGGGGCCTTTTGACGACGGGCAGGCGTTTTGCCCAGAGTTTCACGCCCTGGATCCTGATCAGGGCGGAGACCAGCAGCGGCGCGGCCGGGACGGCCAGTGCCGCTGCGAGGATGTTTTTGGTGGTGGCGGGGTGCCTCTCACCGTCCATGATGGCGATGAACGGCCGGTGTCCTTCACGCTCCAGCACGATCGCTACGGCCAGCCGTTCATCCGGAGCGGGCAGCTTCATCCGGTACTGCCCGTCAACCTCGTTGAACGGTGAAACATAGAAGGCCTTGGGCACGCTGGCCCGGCCGGAGGAGTCGGTCTCCAGGAGGTAGCAGTGCCGCTCTCCATAGGTGTTGTGGACTTCGGCGATGACGCACTGCAGGTCCCCGGTCTGCCGGTAGCACCAGAAGAGCGTGAGCGGGTTGAAAACGTGGCCGAAGACCCGGGCGCTGGTGAGCATCCGGATGGCCCCGCCGTCGGGCTCTATTCCCCGGGTGCGCAGGAACCGCTCAACGTTGGCGCGGATGGTTGCCGAGGCGTCGCCCAGGTGGTCCCCGGCGTGGAAGACCGCGAGAGGCCGCAACAGCCACGGCAGGCGTGGGATTCGGTCAACATCAACGAACCAGCTGTAGCTGCGGTAGGTGAAGGCGTTCTTCAGCGGAGTGTGCCGCACGTGGGAAATCGAGGTGCGGTAGATGGCTGGAGTGGACGTCATGCACCCTCCGCTGCCGCAATCAGTTCAGGCTCCCCCGCCGTCCCGGGCGCATCCCAGGTCCGGCCCAGGCTGGCTGCGGCGCGAACGCCTGACAGTGCACCGTCCTCGTGGAAACCCCAACCCAGGTACGCTCCGGCGAAGGCTACGCGGTGGTCGCTGAGCGCCTTGATGCGCTGCTGCGCCTGCAGGGAGTCGGGCGTGTACTGGGGGTGTTCGTAGACCATCCGTTCCAGTACCTGGTTATCGGCGATGAGTTCGGACTCCCCCAGGCTGACCAGGTAGGGCCGGCCGTCCACGGGCTCGAGCCGCTGCAGCCGGGTGAGGTCGTAGCTGACAAGGACCTTGTCGGGGCGGGCGTCGCAGCCGGGGAGCCGGTAGTTCCAGGACGCCTTGGCGTTGTCGGCGGTGGGAAGGACCGCCGGGTCGCGGTGGAAGACGGTGTGGTTGACGGAATAGGACATCCCGCCGAGGGCTTCCTTCTCCTCGGGAGTGGCGTCCGCGAGGAAGCCGAGGGTCTGTGCCGGATGGGTCGCAATGACGACGGCGTCAAAGTCTTGCACGCCTTTCCCGGTGGTGACTTCCACGCCGTCGTTGTGCCGGCGGACGGCTGTTACCGCCGTTCCGAGCCGGATGTCCGGCAGTGTCGCGGCGAGCTTCTCCACGTACCTCTCCGAGCCGCCGGTGACGGTGCGCCACTGGGGTGAGCCTTTGACGCCGAGCATCCCGTGGTGCGCCAGGAAGGTAAACAGATACCGGGCCGGGTAGGACAGCGCGGTGGTGGGGTCGCAGGACCAGACGGCGCTGACCACGGGGGTCATGAAATGCGAGATGAAGTAGGGGCTGAAACGCTCCCGCTCCAAAAACTGGCCCAGGGTCAGCCCAGTTGCGGCGGCGTCGGGGCCGACGGGCGACGCCGGCTCCGCCTGGATGAGTGCCCGGGCCCGGCGGTAGAAGCGCATGACCTCAATCAGCATCCGGAGGTAGCGTCCACGCAGCAGGCTCGACGGGCGGGCAATAATCCCCCTGGCGCCGTCGCGGGCCCCGGCGTATTCCAGGCCGCAGCCGTCGCAACGGACGGACATGCTCATTTCGGAATCCTGGGTTTCCACGCCCAGCTCGGCGAACAGCCTGAGCAGGGTGGGGTAAGTCCGCTCGTTGTGGACGATGAAGCCGGTGTCTATCCCCAAGGCGGGGCCGTCCTGCTGGGGAACGCTGTGCGTGTGGGCATGGCCGCCCAACCGTGTATCTGCTTCGAAGAGGGTGACATTGTCCTGCCGGTTAAGGACGTAGGCCGCTGTCAGGCCGGCCACGCCGCTGCCAATGACCGCTATGCGTCTGCTCGCGCCCCCACTCAAGGCTGGGATCAGTGACAATCTTTGCTCCTCTTCTGAACATTGCCGTTCGGTAGTCAACGGCAGTTCGGAACGGTGAGCGGCCTGGATGGGTAGCGATGCCGGCTTCTTTTTCGCCGGCAACCCGGCAGAGTAGTGTGGGCGGGTGGTTAATCCCGTACATCTGAAGACACTGCTCGAAGTGACGCGGCTCGGCTCGTTTGCGGCCGCTGCGGCCCGGCTGGGGTACACGGCGTCGGCGGTTTCGCAACAAATGTCCGCCTTGGAACGGGACACAGGGGTGGTCCTCTTCCGGCGCTCGGCGCGAAGTGTGGTCCCCACCGAAGCAGCTGTAGTGATGACCAGGCACGCCGCCAAGGTGCTCACGGACATCGAGGCCCTGATGGCAGCCGCTTCCAGGACACAGGACAGCACGAGCCAGGAACTGCGGCTGGGGATCTTTCCCAGCCTGGCCACCTACGTCCTCCCGCGGATCCTGCAGAATCCGGCCTGGAAAAACCTGGGGATCGACCTCAGGGTCTCAGTGGCGGAACCTTCCCAGACCATCCAGGGACTGCGCACCGGCGGGGAACTTGATGTGGCGCTGGTCTTCCAGGTCGGCCAGTCCGGGCTCGCCTGGCCGCACACCATCAACAGGCAGTGGATCGGGGACGACAACTTCCGTGTTGTGCTGCCCGCCGGCTGGGGGTTCCGCTCCGATGCCAAGGTCGCCGCGGACCATTTGTCCGAGATGCCGTGGATCATGCACCATCCCGGGACCCCCGACGCAATGGTTATTGAGCGTCTCTTCGCGAGCTGCAACCTGCACCCCCGGGTGGTGGCCTACAGCGACGACTTCCATGCCAGCCTGGAGATGGCGGCCGCCGGATTGGGCGCCGCACTCGTGCCGGAACTGGCGCTGCGGCACCGGCCGGCCGGGGTCGTGGTGCTGGACGTTCCCGAGATCAGGCTCGCCCGCAACGTTTTCGCGCTCCTGATCAACGAGAAGAAAACCGCGCGCGTGCAGCTGTTCGTGGACCTGCTGGCCGAAACATTCGCAGGGCTGGGGACAACAGGCAATTAGGGCCGAATGCTGGAACGGACCGCTTTTCGGGTCTATGTTGAAGATATGAACAGGGTAGCGAGCCAGCACTTTGGAGAAATCGAGCTCAACCACGGCGAGGATCACAACATTGCCGCTAAACATGAGCTCGGCGGAACCACGCTGGAACTCGACCTGAACATCAACGCGCACGACCACTTTGACGAAGCGGCCATGCACAAGGTGGACTACCGGCTCCGCTACCTCCCCGAGCTCGTTGACGAGGTCCGGGACATGATCGCCGAAGAGCTGGAGCAGGAGGGCACCAGCCCGCAGGAGTACCTCCGCTTCCACTGCAACGCCCTCAAGGACGAACACCTGAAGAAGGTCTTCGGCGTCGAAGACCGCAGCCAGCTCACCAACGCCGTGTTCCTGAAGGCCCTGAAGCTCGGCCACGTTGGCATCTATCCGGGCCAGCCCGAGCGCTATTTCGTCCTTGATTTCACGCTGGGCTCGCACTTCACCGACGAGGTCCTGGTGGTGTCAGCCGACGAGGACGGGGTGGTTGACGACGAGATCCTCTGGGAATCCTGACCAAACCAATACTCAAAGCCCGACGGCGGCCGGTCACCTAAGGTGGCCGCGTTCGCTCGCTTCTCAAGGGTTGGCGCGGCAGGCCGCACCAACCCTTGAGTCTCTGCGAGCTCTCTTAGACTTACCTGACTACTTGGCTGCCTGCAGCAGTTCGGCGCGCACCGTCTTGGTGGCCTTGACCAGGTTGCGCAGGGACTCTTCGGTCTCGGCGTAGCCGAGGGTCTTCAGGCCGCAGTCCGGGTTGACCCAGAGCTGGCGGGAGGGGACGTGCTTGACGGCGGTGCTGAGCAGTTCGGTGACTTCCTGCTCGCCCGGGACGCGCGGCGAGTGGATGTCGTAGACGCCCGGGCCCACGCCGCGGCCGAAGCCGTGGGACTCTAGGTCGTGGACAACCTCCATGCGTGAACGTGCGGCCTCGATGGAGGTGACGTCCGCGTCCAGTCCGTCAATGGCGTCGATGATTGCGCCGAATTCGGAGTAGCACAGGTGGGTGTGGATCTGCGTGGCGTCCCCGGCACCGGCGGTGGACAGGCGGAACGAGTTCACGGACCAGTCCAGGTAGGCGGCCTGGTCGGCCTTGCGCAGCGGCAGGAGCTCGCGGAGGGCGGGCTCGTCCACCTGGATGACCTTGATGCCGGCGGCTTC
>JBKKDH010000227.1:0-2963 GCA_046708445.1 Arthrobacter sp. | reverse complement strand
CGTCGATGAACAGGACGCCGTCCAGGGCCCGCCGGATCACCCGGTCCGTCTTGATGGCAGTTGCCCCAACGTACTGCCCCACCAGGCCGGAACGGTCCACCTCAACCAGGTGACCTTTCTGCAGCAGACCCACCGCACGGTACATTTCGGCCAGGAGCCGCGCCACGGTGGTCTTGCCCGTGCCGGGGTTCCCGAGGAACACCAGATGCTGTGATGTGGCCACCTCAGGCAGGCCGTGCGTCTTACGGCGGGCCTGGACCCGGAGCAGTGCGACGAGGGCCCGCACCTGTTCCTTCACGGTCTCCAGTCCGACCAGAGCGTCGAGCTCGGCCTGCACCTCGGACAGCGGCCGGGCCGGCCCGGGCCTCGCGCCGATAAAATCGCCGACCAGGTCGTCGACGCGCTCCGAACCGTGCAGCTTGAGCTGATCGGTCAGGTGGCCGATGGTTTCGCGCAGGTCGTCGAACGGATTGCGGCTGGCAGCCATGCATCCACTGTAGTACTCGATTCCCGACCGGGGTGGGGTTGGCCCGGGCTGTTTCGGCAGTCCATGCCCTGGTGCAACGGTGCCGGTGAAACACGATGGCCCGGTGCTCTTGCACCGGGCCTTTCCTGTTCCTGAATCTGTTATTTCCTGCCGATGAACCAGTCCTGGAGCTTGCGCAGTCTTGACTGCAGCTGTTCCTCGTTCGCCTGGGCCACCGGCGGACCGCCGCACACCGTCCGCAGCTTGGTGTGCACTACACCGTGCGGGGTTCCGGTTCGCGCGGACCAGGCCGCCACGTTCTTGGCCAGCTCGTTGCGCAGGTCCATGAGCATCCGGTGGTCCGGGACGGCCGGAGCCGCCGGCGCCTGCTCAGCGGCCGGTGAGCGCCGGTTCTTCCGGTTGAGCTGGTCATGCTGGCGCTGCCGGAGCAGGGTGCCCACCTGCTCCGCGTCAAGAAGCCCCGGGATGCCGAGGAAGTCCAGCTCGTCCTCCGAGCCGACTTCTCCCCCGGTGCCGAACTCGCCGCCGTCGAACAGGACACGGTCGAAGGAGGCCTGCGAATCGAGAGCCTCGAACTTGCCCTTGGTCAGGCTGTCCGACGCCTTGTCCTCCCGGTTGGCTTCCGCCATCAGGGAGTCCTCGGGATTGAACAGCCCGTCTGAGTCCTCTTTCTCGGGGCGGTCCAGTGCGTGGTCGCGCTCGGCTTCCATCGAGTTGGCCAAAGCCATCAGCTGCGGCACGGACGGCAGGAAAACCGAAGCCGTCTCACCCCGCTTCCGGGCACGCACAAAGCGGCCCACCGCCTGGGCGAAGAACAGCGGAGTGGAGGTGGACGTCGCGTACGCCCCCACTGACAGCCGGGGAACGTCAACGCCTTCGGACACCATCCGGACGGCCACCATCCACCGTTTCTCGCTTGCGGTGAATTCCTCGATCTTGCTGGAGGCTTTGGCGTCGTCGGACAGGATCACGGTGGGCGACTCGCCGGTGATGCGCTTCAGCTGCCCGGCGTAGGCCCTGGCGTCCTCGTGGTCGGTGGCGATCACCAGTCCGCCGGCGTCCGGAACCGTACGGCGGACCTCACTGAGGCGTTTGTCAGCCCCGGCGAGGACAGCCGGAATCCATTCGCCGGCCGGGTTCAGCGCCGTCCGCCACGCATGCGACGTGACGTCCTTCGTGACCGCGGCCTCGCCCAGCGAAGCCGCCATCTCTTCCCCGGCACTGGTGCGCCAGCGCATCTGGCCGGAGTACGCCATGAACATGACGGGACGCACCACGTGGTCCCGCAGGGCGTTGCCATAGCCATACGTGTAATCAGCTTTGGAGCGGCGGATGCCGTCCCGGTCCTGCGCGTATTCCACGAAGGGGATAGGGGAAGTGTCCGAACGGAACGGGGTACCCGTCAGCGACAGCCGCCGGGCAGCGGGTTCGAACGCCTCACGCAGTCCGTCGCCCCAGGACAGGGCCTCGCCGCCGTGGTGGATCTCATCGAGGATCACCAGGGTGCGGGCGGCCTCGGTCTTAGCCCGGTGCAGCATGGGTTTGCTGGCCACCTGGGCATAGGTGACGGCCACACCGATGAACCCGCGGCCGTGCTGGCCGTCGGAGTTCTTGAAGTTGGGGTCGATGGCGATGCCGACCTTGGCGGCGGCGTCGGCCCACTGCCGTTTCAGGTGGTCGGTGGGCGCAACGATAGTTACACGGTTGACCGCCCCGGATTCGATGAGCATGGACGCCACGCGCAGCGCGAACGTCGTCTTACCTGCGCCAGGGGTTGCTACCGCCAGGAAGTCCCGGGGTCCGGTGGTGAAGTAAAGGTCAAGTGCTTCCTGTTGCCAGGCACGGAGTTTCGGGGCGGTTCCCCAGGCTGCACGTTCCGGGTAAGCCGGAGGCAGGGTGGGGCCGCCAAAGAGCGTCTCCGTCACTACTTGTTGTTGCCCGAGTCCCCTCCGGGACCCTTGCCGCCGTCGTTGCCCGGGCGGAGGCCTTCATAAACCTCTTTGCACATGGGGCATACCGGGAACTTCTGGGGATCCCGGCCCGGCGTCCACACCTTGCCGCAGAGGGCAATGACGGGCTCACCCGTCAGCGCGGATTCCATGATCTTTTCCTTGCGCACGTAGTGCGAGAAGCGTTCCCGGTCACCGGGCTCCACTTCCTGGCGCAGTTCCTCACGCTCAATAGTGGCCGTGGACGTTCCAGCCCCGGAAAGCTCGCGCATCGGGTCGTTTTCGAGAGGGTCCGTCATGCTAGTCATGGCATCCATCTTAGCCTTTCCGGAACAGTGGCGTCCGACGGCGGGAGGACCGTTTCGCTTCTCACACCCCTGCGCCTACAGTCCCTGCCAACGGGGCTTGTTGTCATATGTGTGCCGGTAGAAGTCGGCGAGTTTCAGCGAGGACGCTGCGGCCTCGTCCAGCAGGATGGTGGCATGCGGGTGGAACTGCAGGACCGAGGCTGCGCAGATGGCGGAGAC
>JBKKDH010000226.1:0-8655 GCA_046708445.1 Arthrobacter sp. | reverse complement strand
GCCGTGATGCCGAACTTTTTGACAGCTTCGGACAGGGCGTCCTCTGCAGGCGCCTTGCTTGCCTGGTCCGGTGCAGTGTGGTCTGCGGAGATCGTCATTGGTCCGTCCTTCTGTAGCCACTATTCATCCCCAGTATCGTCCCGCAACAGGTTTCGTATCCAGCTTCTTTCGAAATTCTGGAGAACTAGGGCCCATGGGCCTACTCTGGAAGACGAATTGCAATTGTGTTGCCGGATACGGGTAGGGGTGATGGACAGAATGGCAGCATCGGACGCGGGTCCCGAACCAACGCCGCTGGACGACATCGACCGCAGGATCATCTCGGAGCTGACCAGGGATGGCCGAATGTCTGTCACCCAAGTGGCAGAGAACGTCCACATCTCCCGCGCGCACGCCTACACGCGGATCGCCAGGCTCACCGGAGACGGTGTCCTGACGAAGTTCACGGCGCTGGTGGACCCGATCAAGGCAGGGTTACGGTCGTCCGCATACGTGACCCTCAAGGTAAGCCAGCATTCGTGGCGCGAGCTGCGCGAGCAGTTGCGCGCCATCCCGGAAGTGCACCACATTGCGTTGGTGGGCGGCGACTTTGATGTCATTCTCTTGGTCCGCGCTATCGACAACATCGACCTGCGGCGCGTGATCTTCGACCAGTTGCAGTCCATGCCCGGCGTGCTGGATACCCAGACTTTCTTAGTGTTTGAGGATCTTGATACCCGCTGAAGCTTTGTCTCTGGCCACAACGGCCGTCCGATAGTCCTTAAGGGCGTATCTGACCATGAGACGCCATCACAGATCGCGGCGCGCTCCAGACGTGGGCCAGACGAGAATAGCCCCCCGCGGGACTTCAGCAAAACACTTTCAGCATAGTCTCCGGGTTGGGCGAGAATTCAATGTTCAAGGGCGCTAGTGGCGGCATGTCCCAGACCCGCGGCTTGTCCAGCGTTACTACTGCTACGAAGGGCGTCCTCTATGGTGCCCAGTTCGTCATCGCCCCGGCCATCGACCGCGATAACGTCCCGTTCGTGGATGGCGGTTGGTATCGCTGTTGAGAACCAGGGCACTGCTCGGGGGACAGATGCTCTCTACTTCCGGGCATACCCGTGGCGACCGCGCAGCACCCCGTGCAAGACTGGGGAAACATCATCCGGAACGACGCCGCCGCGCCGAACTTCATCCGTCCCATCGGCATGCACGATGTCGGCTTCAGCCTCAGCGGCGCCATAATTACAACCGGAGCCATCCGGCTGGGGAACGCCCAGGGTCTCGCGGCCGACAAAGCCTAGGGCACCCTCAAGCACCTCTTCCGACTACCCTCCGGCAACACGCTCAGCCGGCTGCTGGTGGTGAATCGACACGGGAGGTGTTCAGTGGCAAACATGCACGGTCCAAGGTCCTTATGCCAAATGCACAGCGCTCTTGGCATCCGACCATGTCACCAACGGGTACGAAATGGTCCGCATTACGACTAGCGATGACCTCGCTCTGTTCGCTGCCGCGCCACGGTTCGTGCCGGCGGCGGACTTGTACTCCAGGAGTTGATCACCGTCTCATCGGCATCCCCAGGTGGTTCTGTCCGCTACATCGAAGCGGAGTCCTCAAATCTAAAGGCCCGTCAGACGCCATCACAGGATGACCCGGCAGCAATCCTCGCCTTATCGGAGAGCTTTAGGCCAAGTAGCTTCCCTCACAGAAAAGGCCTCTCTTAGGAAGCAATTGAAAGAAGCATCGGAGCAAGGTGCGGAGCCAGCTTCTTAGAGTAGGCCTCGGTCAGGTGCATGCCATCCCAGCGTATGGGTGCCCCGTCTGCGAAGATGGGGCACATTTCGCCGGAGCAAAACCACTGACTGGTATCCACATAGGTAACGCCAGCGAGTTCAGCGGCGGCAGAGTCAGCGGCGCTCTTTTGCTCCCAGGCCGGAGAGATGGGGCTTACGCAGTCGGATGGCCGGGAGAAGTTGTTGTAGCACTCAGTGACCGCCTTGCCCGTGGGGTTAGGAGAGAGGATGACCACACGCGTGCCGTCTCCCTTAGCCTGCTGGATCGCGCTAACCAGGCCAGCCACCCATTCAGAGTCTGCGGCGGCACCCTGGGCTTTGCTGGCAAGGTTCACTATGCCGGCTACAGAGTCGCTGATCACGAGTAGGTCCGGGCTTGAAGCCTTGACCTGTGAGTAGATCTGGGAGTGTCCTTCGTTGCACCGGGTGGAGGTTTCGGGGTCGTTTTCGATGCTGATTGCTACATCAGCGAACGGGCAGTTGGACAGTCCTACGCCGTGCACAGAGTAACCGGCAGGCTCCAACGCGCCACGCACACCGGGAAGCCAGCTCAGTCCGATAGAGTCTCCGACCATAACGGCGGACATCTGCCCGCCTGGGTTGAAGGTGCACTGCGTAACATCCGTGAGGTCACCTGGGTTGAGACAACCTGCCGCGCCCAACTCGGGAGCTTTGGAGCCCGTGCCGACTTCATCAATTGCAGGGGTCAGCTCGGGCCACTCGGAAGCTGTAAGTGCCGCTTCAATGCTTAGCGTGAGTGGGGATTTGGGCGCCTCGGTGGATGAGGATGCAGATGGGAGCGGCAGGGCTCGGGAGGGCGCTTCCATGGGGGCGTTCTTCACGAGAGCGAAAGAGCAGACCGACGCCGTCACCACTGCGAGCACGCCAAGACCCGTGTACTTTAGCCGCTGGAGGGAAACGTTCCTGCCGGAGCGCGGCTTCCGGAAGGTCCAGTCGATATTGCGAAGTGGGTTCTCAACACCGTGGTAAGAACCCACAGCAAGAAGAGCGATCGCAGCGGCAATGATGCCGTACGTCGCGAGGTCACCCGCAGGCAAAAGCGCGGTGACGAAGATGATGGCTGGGAAGTGCCACAGGTACAGCGAAAACGAGATGTTTCCGAGATAGACCGATCCACGGTTCGTGAGTACGCCAAGGCCTCGCTGCTCACCGTCGATATTCGCGGCAATCACTAGCACCGTGGCGGCGACGGGAAGTATGGCCCAAGGGGCAGGGAAAGCATCTGTGGGTGCGATAATGAACATTGATCCGACGATGCCCCCGAGCCCGAGCCACGCCAGGACCGGCCGAAGGTTCCTCGGGATGTTGCTGAATAATCCGGCCCCGACCGCGAGCAGTGCGCCGACGCCCAACTCCCACGCCCGCGACAGCGTAGAGAAGTAGGCCCAGGTTGGGTTCACGGCACTCTCGAACATCGACCAGGTCAAGGAAGCAGCGATGATGAGCACCATTGCGGCTCCCGCGAACCAGCGCCCGCGAACAGCGCTGGCCTTCGCCCCCGCCACGAAGAACACGGCGACGAGGAGGACCGGCCAGACAAAGTAGAACTGTTCCTCCACGCCCAGCGACCAGAAGTGTTGAAGCGGCGAGGGGGGGACATCTTGCTGGAAGTAATCAGTACCCGCTGAAGCAAAACGCCAGTTTGACGAGAACAATAATGCAGCGAGAGCGTCCCAAAGGGTCTCAGTCGCTCGCGTCTTGCCAAAGATCAACCAGGCAGCGGCCGCAGTCACCGCGATCGTCAAGACTGAAGCCGGCAGCAGCCGCTTCACTCGGCGGACGTAGAAGGCTTTGAACGATATCCTCCCCTTCTTCTCGTGCTCACGGAGCATGATCGAAGTAATCATGAAGCCGGAGATGACGAAGAAGACGTCCACGCCGATGAAACCGCCAGCTGGCCAGTGGAGCAGATGATCAAGGATCACTGCTACGACGGCCAGCGCACGGAGGCCCTGAATGTCAGCACGGAACCGAGATCGCTTCTGAGCGCCCGTAGACACGGCAGCACGGACGTTCTGTTTGGACTGGGCCACGATTTCCCCCACTATTTGACCTAAGACTAGGAGTCATTCTAGCGGCGCCCTTATGGTTGCCCGACATCCTGGGGAAGTACTCGGGCTTGCCAGCAAGTGTTCACAGGCTGACTAAACGCGTAGCGACCACTGTGGTCTGGCCGAAACCGCCACACTAATTTCGTGGAATGAGTAATAAGGTACATATCCAGTCTGAAGTTGGGCTGGGCCTAAAGCGGCGGGGGCTCCTTCTGGGAGCCCTGGTTACGGCGTCCTCAGCTGCCTCCGCATTGTCCCATCGGGCAGGATCGGCCGCCGTCGCCGCGACCGAGGGTACGTCTTATGCAATGGCAAGGTTGGGCGGAGCTGCGATCGTCGGAATCGGGGACTCGCATACGGAACGCACCTCCGCCCCTCTGGCCACTTCCCCTGGTGGTGTTCGTCTGGGAGGAAGTTCATTTTTTAATCAGCTCTGCACGAGGCTCGGCAAAGTGATGTACGCGCAGAACGCGGGAGTTGGCGGAAATACCACTGCTCAGATGCTGGCCCGGTTCGAGTCGGACGTGACCGCTCATAGCCCTCGCATCGTCCACATTCTTGGCGGGACAAACGACATCACCAATACTGGAATAAGTTTGGCTCAGACCATAAGCAATCTGATGCAGATGATCGACCGCACTCACGCAATCGGAGCTATCGCAATAATTGGCACTCTTCCCCCAAGGAATGACCTAACGCTGCTTTCGAAGATTGACAAGATGAACCTATCCATAAAGCGCCTGGCGTCTCAGGCGGGAGCCCACCTCGTTGACTATCACTCGGTCTTAGTAAGCCCAACTACGGGCTTTTACCAAGCGTCACTTCAGGACGACGGAATCCACACCTCCGCATTGGGTGCTAAGAAAATGGCTGAGCTGGCCGCGTCCGTATTGGACAAGGTCCTCCCCGCCTACTCACTCCCGTTTGCCAGTTCTCAGCACGCCTCCACGGCCAACCTGCTGACCAACGGCATGTTCATTGGCGATAGCAATCTGGACGGCTTAGCCGATGGCTGGGCACTGTCCGGTTCTGCGGCGACGTCAAAGGCGACTATCGTGTCTGACCCAAATTTCCTTGGCTTCACTCAGCGACTGACCTTTGCCGGCGCCGCTACCCGATGGCTGCAAACCGGCGTCGCCATCAATAAGTTCAGTGCCGGCGACAGAGTCGCCTTCACCGGCCGGTTCAACAGCACCTTAGAAGCAGGCGCCGGTGTCGTAGACGTGCAATTGTTATTCGACGGATCAACAACCCTCCGCAGGCTCTGTCCGCTCTATAACTGGCGCTCGGATAACACCAATGGGCAATTCTATATAGAGGGAGTCGTGCCTCAAGCGACAAAATCGCTCACAGCTCACGTGGCGGCTATTTCGGGAGCCGGAAGCATCGATGTGGGACAACTTGCCGTCTGGAACCTGACACGAGACGTCCCCTCGTAGTTCGGAACGCCGGAACGCCGACAGCGCAAGCTGACTGATTGTTAGATGGAACTGGTCAGGACCCAGGGCTGGATGATGGCTGGTGCCACGTCCCGAGCGGCTTTGCCAAGTGCTGATTGGTATTCAACTCCCAGCCGGGAGCTACCTGTCGTCATACGCTGCGCACATCGGCACCGACAGCACGAGTGTGCCATTGCCTCTGGAGGTCATGGTCAAGGTGCTTGTGATGCAACTTGCGATGTGCCCGTTGTGAAAGTTACGGATGCCGCAAGCCGCGAACGAGATGCACGTGATTGTTGGTGTGCGTGAGCTGTCACCGGTTGCCTGACCATTTTTCGCGAATGGGTTTCTCGAAGTAGCGGAAGCTGGCCCAGGAAATCGGAATGGTCACAGAGACAGTAGCGACAAACAGGAGCGGGCTATGACCCACGTGAATGGCCCGCTCCACCGCGTTCATGACGAGTGCGTGAAGCAGATACATTCCATAACTGATGTCCCCAACCAATTTCAGGGGCTGACCGCTCAGCACTCCGGCGCCCGTCTGCCGCTCAGTTGCGCAGAAGGACGCCACGGCTAGCGCCATCACAGTGCCGACAATCATGTTGCTGGCTTAGATTCCTCCTACGGCGCCGGCTCGCGGGGACGAAGCGGGGACGCTGGCTGGCGGCGTCTCATTAGGTATTCGCTATTGCCCGCAGGATGGTGTTCAGCAGCCCGGGGTCGCTAGTAACCGCCACGCCACCCACCCCTCCCTCGATATCAGCCAAGCTGGTGCCCCGGAATTGCTTCCACGGAGCAGCCGCAGACGTGCGCGTGTAGGCGTAACCTTTGCCTCTTTGACCGTCCGGAGTCAGTGGCACAGGAAATGGTCCACACGCGAATCCAGCGGGCTTTGATTGCCCGGTGTGGTGTCTCTGAGGAATAACGTATGCAGTGGATATCTGTTTCAGCTCCATGATTGCAAGTACTTCTCCGTAACTTCCTTCGAAAATGTACGTACCCCCGCAGTTCATGACAGGTAGTAATTGAAATTATTCGGGTACTTGCTACTGGAGCCAGCAAGAGCACCAACTAATAGCCTTCTATCCATGCTAAGAAACCATCTCCAACTCTTTCTCCAGGATCGAAAGAAAATAGGCGCCCGCCGCCCCTTGATGATGATGCCCGCGCCTCGATGCGGCATTACACGTCATCCTTGGACGAGTTACGCGAACGAGGGATCTGGCCGTGGCCGATAATACGATGTCGAATCGGCGACAGCCTTCCGCCAGTTCCGGCGGCATGAAACGCCGAGGACTGCTGCGGCTAGGAACACTTGCCACTGCTTTATCGGGCATTACTTTCGCTGGAGCAGCTAGACCGGCGGCAGCCGCTCCCAACGACAAACCCAATTCGGGTTCCTACGTTCCCACAACGGAGAAAGGAGCACCCTCAGGAGTAGCGACCCTCGATACCTCGGTTAAAATCCCGTCTTCCCAGGTGCCGGATCTGTCAGACTCTTACGCCCGTGCAGTCGCCATGCCGGCCTGGAAGCCCAACACGCCCTACGAAGCGGGAACGCTCGTGGCAAGCCCCTCGGGTGCGCTCGTCAAGGCGAAGGCGTCGTTTCTGTCCAGTACTAATTTCCGAGCCGAGGACTGGAACGTAATTGCGCCAGCAGCGTTGATGCCCCGCTACTACGACGAGGGGGGAAACTTCATCGATCGTGGTGCTATCTTCACACTTTCCCGCAACCACGACCCTTCTGGATTTCAACCGATGATTTGGGCGAACGTCGCAGGGAAGGGCGACAACGCAACATTCAAAGGGGTGGTTGCGGGCCAGTTTCTTGCCCGTGACCGGAGCGACGTAGACCTCACAAACAAGGGTGTCCTCTATGCTATGCAAGCCGTTGTTGCGCCCAGAGTCGACCGCAACAACGTTCCTTTTGATGACGTCGTAGGGCTGTCGATCGTAAACCAAGGGTCAGGCGTTGGTACAGACGCCCTCTACTTCGGTCGCAACCGTGCTGACCGAATTACCAATCCGGGCGCCAATGACTTCTCTAACGTCATTCAGAATGACATGTCCTCTGATTCGTTCATCCGGTCAATCGGAAAGCATGACGTAGGCCTTAGTCTCTCTGGAGCCACAATCACAACTTCGGCCATCCGTCTCGGCAACACCCAGTCCATCTCGTGGAACGACGAATCTGGCAACCTCACACACGCCATTCGGCTGACCGCAAAGGGCACTCTTCGACTGCTGGAGGGGGGCATTGACATTCGCTCAGACAAGTCGGTGTACTTCAACAACAAGGCGGTCCTTTCAAACAATACGCCCCTGTGCGGTATACGTTTTGGCACGACGTCCGAGTACGAACTGATAAAAGTCACCGCTGGCGATAACG
Source organism: Arthrobacter sp. (assembly GCA_046708445.1). Classification (GTDB taxonomy): domain Bacteria; phylum Actinomycetota; class Actinomycetes; order Actinomycetales; family Micrococcaceae; genus Arthrobacter. Next base: position 977 of record JBKKDH010000226.1, on the reverse strand, counting down.
TCGCTCTATTTGCGTCTCGAGCAACCATCCTGGCCGGAGGCGGAATGATGCTCCAGAACACGACGAGCCTTCCAGGAACACAACCCGGAGCAGGCACTCTGTACGTCGAGGCCGGCTCCCTCAAGTACAAAGGTTCGTCCGGAACTATAACGATACTCGGCCCAGCCTAGGGAAACACAATGAATGCAGCGGCGCTACTTGCACTAATCGCAGACCTCTATGCCCAAGTGGCTACCCTCAGCGACGAGAACATAGAGCTCAGAAAACGGCTCCTAGAAGGACAGGAATCAACAGCGCCTGCATCACCTTAAATAGGTCGCGGTAAGCCACCGACCGTCCCAGCGCCTCAAGACCGCTATGAAGGGGCCTAGTGGGATGCCCGCAGAGCTGGAAGTGATTGAGACGAGCGAATCACGTCGCGTTCTGGCCGGCAATGGCAAGTGATCTGACTTACGGTCCTCGCACCAGGGGCGCCGCTGTCGATCAGCGATCGATAGACGGCCATCTGAGGTTTTGCAAGTTGGCGAATCACCCTTCGGACGTCCTTTGATGGGTGAGAGATCATAAGCTCATGAATACGCGGACCCAACCTTATGCTCGCCGGAAGTCCCGAGCGGGCCTTATTGTTTCTGAGGATGTCGACCTTATCGATTAGAAAAATGACGTTCGCCCGAAAAGTTCAGATGTTGCCATCTAAGATGTATCAATTTATTCCGTTCGAATTAGTCGGAGTCTACAGAATCCCGCACGCATTTGGAGCGGCCAACCCCGAGCGATTCGGCAACGATAGTCTCACCTCCCGCCAGGGCGTCACAGTCCCCAGCCCCGGTAAGCTGCAGTGCTGTCAACCGCTACACTTGGCTTGACCGCACGAATATCGCCGTTCTGGAGGGGTGCCATCCGGCAGGTCTCCAGCTATCGACTCAGGGGGACCCGGTTTGGACCTACGCGACTATCTTCGCCTTGCGCGACGCAAT
>JBKKDH010000225.1:0-5499 GCA_046708445.1 Arthrobacter sp. | reverse complement strand
CCTTCAACTATGGCCTTCGCCCCCTCGCTGGGGAACTGGCAGTTTGTCAGGCTAGGGCATGACGCAGCCCGAGGCGTGCTCCTGATTGATTGACATTTGCCCGCAATATGGGCGCGTGCTGTCAGCTGGAAAGGTCAGGAGGATGGCATTTCAAAAACGGTCGTTCGTGAGACTGCACTGACGGCTGATCTCAATGTGGAGTTTGCCGATAAATGGCGGCGTTTTGTGATCGCTCTTTGTCGCACCACTGCGCGCAGGCTGTCTTGAATCTCTAGGGATTTGAGGCGTCTAGGTTGTGAGACGCATTTGCCTCGCCGGGGCAAGGGTGCAGCTGCCCGTACGAGGATGCCTCACCGGGCAGCGCCCACTGGCCGCCGTTCAGCTCGCAGCCTCACTGAAATGCTAGCTAAGGCCGTTGCTTGCTTGATCTGGGTCTCGTGCCCTGAGGGGCTCTGCGATCTGGCGAGGAGCCTTGGTGTGTTCCCCAAAAGCGTCAATCCCGAGACCGGACAAATGGGATGCCAACCATCGTGCAAATCCGGTGTCGACCCGATGACTCGGCAGGTCCCTTAAGGCTACAGCGAGAGTTCCCCATCGTTCGTCCCCGATTCGTTGTAAGGCGTACGCCACAAGTCCGATTTCTAAGCGGGTGGCGGTCGGAGGGACAGGCAGCGCGGCTGGCACCTTTTGAATATTGTGGCTGGGCATATCCTCTTGCGGGTGGGCATCGTCATAAACCCATCTCATGGCGAGGAGCAACAACCGCGTCCACTCGTTTGTAGTATGCACGTCGAGCAAGCGGTTCACGTGTCGGACTGCTAGGCTGGGCCGCACGAACATCGTCGCGAACAAGTAGCCCACTGTGTCATCGAGAGCCTCTTCCTCCCGACTCAGAATCGCGTTGAAGAGCTGGCTAAGTTCGGGCGCCCAGCCCCGCGTTCGCCCTGCAGAAGCGATCAGCTGTCGGCACGCTTTCGGATCCGCCGCTTCCACATTATCGATCAATGTGGCTACCAACCTCGAGGGCGCGACCACAGAAGATCGAAGGGTCGTAACGTAGGTGGCAAAAACTTTGCCAACCAGACTATAGCCAGCTTTCCTAGACATAAGGGTAAGAACTGCTTCCTCCGGGGCAATTCGAAGAATCTCGAGCCGAAGTGCCAGCGGACATGCATATGCGAGCATGAAACGTTGATGATTGGTTTCATCGGACCAATCGCTGGCTTCCCAGACCATTGCCGCGTTCTGACGGAGCGTGTCGCCTGAACCACCAACCATCCGCCATGGCTTAGGATTCCGGCGCTTGAATGTTCCGAGCCGCCATGTGGTGGCGCTGATGCTTTGGCCACGGATAAGACGTTCCGAAAGCCAGGTCTCGTCGTACGGCATAAGGCCGTAAAGCAATAGCCGCAGTGGACGAAGTGATGGATTCGACAAGTATGTGACAAAACGCCACAGCAGATTGGCCTGACGTGCGCCGATCGAGCGGAGCACATGCGGAAGCCCGTCGATCAGCGCCTCGGCGAATTCATCATTTTGCGCACCAATTTGAGCGAGCCGCTGCGGAACTCGATGCAGTTGGCTCATGCTTCCACTGACCAAGTGCTTATAGAACGCGACATCCTGGCCGACCACAACGTTTCGAACTTCATTGCGATCAGCCTGGTGGACCCACCGGCATAGAGCCTTCGGAGCCATCTCCTTCCAACGATTGCGCACGGTTTCAGCTGAATGGAACCCTTGCAAGCCTCGCATTTCCGGGGGCTCATATTGCAACAGCGCGCCGCTTATTATGAAACAACTGGCGACCGCGAGTGTTGCTTCGAACTCGTTGATCTCCTCGCCTGAGTGATGCGCAGACGCATTCCGGATTCTCCGGAGTGCGTGGCCAGCCATGACGACCGAACTTCGGAACGTTCCGTCGTCATTCCGCCCCACCGAGAACGCTTCCAAGCTGCGCGCCAAGGTGCGATCGCTGTTGCCAGTCCGGTGTAGCAGAGATTCGACGAGCCGACCGCACTGCACGGCGACTGAAGTCCACGCTTCAACCGTTGCGACAGCCATAAGCTCTCGCACGATGGCATGCTCTTTCTCCGTCAAGCCTTCGTCGTGAAGCCACCCTCGGAACAACGACGAGCGAAGATGTGCGTAGTCGTAAACGCTCTCGTTAATGGTGCAGCCTCCTTGCCGCTAGCGCTGCCGCGTCCAAGTTCGTTGATTTGCTGATCATATGCCGGGTCCGTACCGTTACCTCTCAAGACACAACGGCGCGGACAGGGGGCTGAATGACAAACCACCCGCCGATGCGCGATGTCACGGAGATCGATGTCGGCGCCGGTTACCCGTGCTACCGAGTGACGGACCCGGCGGCGCTAATTCAGGTTGTCGGCTGGCTCAAGTCGACCGGAACCTACCCAAGCGTGTACTTCCGCGGGCAGCAGGCGCTATATGGCGGGCGCCTAGTACCCAGCGGCTTCCGAAATGGAGGTGGTACATCTGGCGAGAAGGGCGTTCTAAACCATGACCGGGAGATAACGCGTTACCTCGATAGCCTTTGGGGGGCGCCATGCACATGCACTCCTAGCGGGTTGCCTTTTGCCGAAAGGCATAACTGTCGCGAACGGGCTGCCAAAGTTCCCAGCTTGTATCGTGGTACTCGGCGCGCCTGCGTGGAGCCACTGCTCCAGCACTACGGCCTTCGGACGCGCTGGGTAGACCTAGTAGACAACTTGTGGATTGCGCTGTGGTTCGCCTCCCACGAGTACGTGCTGGCGGACGGTGGGCGATTTGCGTACGTCAGACCACGCCTCTCGGAGACAAGTGATGTGGCTTACGTCATCGTTCTGGACTTGGGTCCACTCGCAGAAACGGCAGTACCCGGGTATTGGACTGGAAGTGACGTGCGACTTATTGATCTGCGCTACTCGGTTCCAAGTATCTATGTCCGACCCCATGCCCAGCACGGCTTGCTCGTCGCACCCAGGGGGCCGATATCAGGAAAAACCACCTCCATCGTGGAATCACATATTCGAGCCGCCATACAGATTGACCTAGTGCTTGCGAGGAAGTGGCTTGGCAACGGCAGTATGACAAGCGCATACGCGCTGTTTCCTCCCGCGGTGCGCGACGAGGGCTACCGGCGCTTACTTCGCTTCGCTCCCGAACCTCCCGCGAGCCTCGGTGCTTTCACCAGCATGGGGATAAGCGCCTGAATGCCAAGAGAGTCAGAACTCTCCATCGTGCACACTGTTCTGAACAGGCGAAAGCCTAGATTTGAGACCAGCACCTGCAACTGTTTCCGCAGGCACTTTTTGGGAAGCGCGGCGAACTGAATCCAGTTTGGGATGTATTGACTTGCAAAGTCCGGGGCCGTGGTGCGCAGGTAGTCAATATAGGGCTCGGCGCGCGAGGACCCCGAGCCAGCGGTTCCGATGGTCTTGTTCCACTACGAAGTGGATGATCTGGCCCAGGACCAGCCGGGGGTCCATAAGAGCTTGCCTGCCTATGGGAACATCACATCATGTCTTCGGACAAGCCTGATCCCGCTTTGATGTCCTTGCCCAGGAACATCGGGACTCCTGCGGTCTCGTCGGAGGCGACGCCTGAGAGCTGGGAGTAGAAGGCTCGCCGTGGGCTCGCCTGGCGCTGTCGCACAGCACCGTTTAGGCCAAGGCGGTGACGCCGACGCTCTCGGCCCTGAGGCCTTTGTCAGCGAGGTCCCCTTCAGGCTGTCGATATGCACGGTGCCATCGAAGGGCGCCAATTTATTGTGACGTTGTCACATAACGCTTGAGATTCAAGACAGCGGCGCGCAGTGGTGCGACAAAAAGCGGTCACAAAACGCCGCCATTTATCGACAAACTCCACACCCACACTGGAGGGGATTTTGATGAACGCTACTGGGACTGGATAGCGGCCGGTCGAGGACCGGCTTACGGGACGGCCTGTGGACTGCGGTCCTTCGGGACAACCCCCTGCGATCGATTCCAAGTGTCTTGGCGCAATGGGGTGAACATTGTGCGCGAGACTGGCTGTTGTGGACAACACGAAGATGATCGAGAGTGCGTTCGCTGTCGTGCTCAAGGCACGTGGTTTTCGGAAGCGGGGGCGTAACTGGTTCCGCACGACGTTGGCCGGCGAGTACCAAGTAGTAAACCTGTAGAAGTCTCCGTGGGGCGGGGGAAGTTTTTACGTCAATCTCGGTTGGGATGCAACAGTACCCGCAGGGGATTTTCGAACAGAGAACATGTGTGCTCTGAGTGTCCGGGCAGAACGGACCGATGCCATTCCGACGATCGATTATGTCCGACCAGACGGTCTGACGGCTCGTGATCTTCCAGGAACTATCCTGCTCGACTCCGAGATGAGGGACCGCATGCCAGAGCCGTCTTTAGTCGGGCAGCTCACTGAGGTCGTTGTCATCCCGATCGCAGACTTCATGGACCGCACCCCGTCGTTGGACGATTTAGTGCCCCTGCTCACGGAAAAACCTCGGTTGGTGATAACCCTCGCTCTTCGCGAAGAACTCCGTCGCCGGGGACATGAGTTGCTCCTTGGGGACAACGTCGCCGCAAGTTCCAGACCGGAAACGAACCACTGACCAGGATTGCGATGCGGGAGCGGCTGATCGCCGGGGCTGGCTCCACAAGGACCCAGAGCACATGAGATTATGGGATCCCTGCGGCCACCCCTGACACTGGCCGGGTATCAGTGGCCGGTTCCGTAACAGTCCTATGGGGGCACAACACCGTGGAAGATACTGCACGTCTCTGGCGTACCGACCCTGCCACGTTCCGTGACGTGGTAATAGACCGAGAGGCGCTTGAAGCCGCGCTGACCAGCGGGTGCCCTCCGGTGGAGCGCGTCAGGTACCTGGCATTGCTCGGCCGTGAGCCGGAAGCCTTGGAAGAAGGCTTCCGGCTACTGCCGGACTTTACCGAGCGCCGTGAGCTGTTGCTGGTCCTCGCCCAGGTCTGGCAACGCCAGCACCGCTGGCATGACGCCGCGGTGCTCCACGAAAAAGCGCTGCGTACAGTCTCCACGCCGGCAGAGGAAGCCCACGTCCGGCATCACATCGCACGCCGGCTCTTCGACGAAGCCCGTTACCGTGCCGCCGCCGACGAATTTCAGTGGGCAGCGGATCTCTACCGCACCACAGGTCACCCCGGGCCCGCCGAATACAACCGCCAGGCCATGCGCCGGGCTCTCCAGGTCCACAACACGGAACGGAATACCGGGTCGGCGACGGTCGGGACCTCCTGACCCCCGGTTCCCTTTGCGTCGATCCGTTACCCAGCTAGGCTTGAATGCCATGCAGGCTGACCATTGTCGCCCGGCGTGCAGGAGGCCCCCTTCGGTAGAACTGGGAAGCACATAAAAGGCCCCCGACAGAGAGCAATAGACCTTCTGGAAAAGAATGCCATCCGCCAGGCGCCACGTCCCCGGTGAAGTCCTGGTGGCGCACTGCCGGTACCGCCCTGAGATCGGGTTGAGACCGCC